>JAFADM010000131.1 GCA_023424865.1 Bacillota bacterium
ATAAGAATGGCGCCGTCGGCCCGGCCCATACTGAGAGAGCGCAGGTAGAAAAGCTCCCGTGCCGTATTGTTGGCACTGTTGCCTGTTAAAAGCATATAGCCGTGCTTATAGGCCGTATCCTCCAGCCCCCTGAGCATATCATGAAACACAGGGTTTTTTATATCGTTCAAAAGGGCGACGACAATTTGAGTTCGTTTAATACGAAGGCTTCGGGCGATGACATTGGGATTATAGTCCAATTCTCTGGCCGCTCTGTAAACGGCATCCCTGGTCCTGTCCGTGGAGGGCGCGGAACCGCTCAGCACCCGTGACACCGTTGCCACGGATACACCCGCCAGTCTGGCCACCGCTTTAATATCGGATTTTTCCATGAGCACCTCCGGTTTTGTATTAATTTACCAGTTTGGGGAGCATTGAAAATTTAAGGGATATATTTGTAATTCAGTCGGCCGGTCTCCGTGTCCCTGAAAATCTGTACGGCCTTTTTACGGGTATAGGAGGACGGAAAGCCCGGTATGGCGCAGCAGTCGGTGAATAGAAGCCTGCCTTCCGGAGCACCGTATTCAGGCTGTTCCTTGAAGTACGTCAGGGCTTCCTCTAAAAATAAGGGAGAAGGGCAGCCATAGCGTCTGTCCCATGAGGCGCACACCATTACAAGATCTGGTGAAACAGCCCTCAGAAAGCCTTCCGGAACGCCCTGAGGATGCCCGTGATGGGGTGCCTTCAGAAGCTGGCTTGAAAGAAGGTGAGGTGCGCTTTCATAGGAGGATGAAAAGCCGTACCCCATATCGGAGGACAGAAGAGCCGAAAAGGCCGCCTTCCCAGAGCCTCTGACCGAAAGAGCCAGACAGGCTTCGTTTCCCGCAGCATCCAGCTGACCGGCAAGCCCGGTTAAAGCCGAAGAATCCCGGGTTTCCCGAAGCAAAGTCAAGCCCCTTCTGTATTCCGTCTGCTTAGAGGTCAAGGGGGAAAGAGCTGTGAAATGAAGTCCTATGCACTCCAGCTCCTGATACTGAAAAAGCTCCTTTACCGGTATGCCCTTTGCTTTGCAGAAGAACAGCATTTTCTCAAAGCAATGAAGCGCCTGAAGAAAATTTTCTGTGGCCCCATTTCCTCTTGTCTCAGCATTGGGCTCGTTATTAAAGACAAAGGGCCTATCCGGGCTAAATTCCCATTTGGGCAAAGCATTTACCCACAGCACCTGCACCGGAATTTCCTTCAGCACCTCATACAGCCCTCCGGCGTGATCCAGATGAGGATGGGTCATAACCAGAGCTTCGAGATTTTTGACACCCTGTTGCTTTAAAAATTCCACAGGTGGAAGATGTGTTCCGTCTCCGTAGCTGCATAAGGGATCAAAGCTTCCGTCAATAAGTATAAAGCGGCCCTGGTTCTCCACCAGTATGGCTTCACCGAATCCAATATTAATAAAGGTTATTTTCAAGTTCAAACCTCCGGAGGTATGTTATTGCTTTATAAATCAAACTTTAAGGGTGCCGTCCCTTCTTAAAGGAGCCTTTCAGGGATTTGGCAATATAGAAGGCCGAAGGCACCAAAATAATCAATGTCATTATAACGGAAGCAGCCGCACCATAACCCACTTTCAGGCTGCGTATGCCATTTTGGTAAATATACTGGGTGATGGTGGCCGTGGTATTGGCCGGACCGCCCTTCGTAAGGATATTCACCTTGTCAAACAGCCTGAAGCTGTCAATCAAACGCAGCATAACGGTTAAGGCAAGAGTTCCCCGGATATTGGGCAGTGTTACCCTGTAAAAGCTCTGCAACCACCCGGCACCGTCGATGCGTGCCGCTTCATACTGGCTTTGGGGAACTGTCTGCATGGCCGCATAAACAAGGAGAAACACAAATGGAGCGTATTGCCAAATATCTATAACCAGGATAGCGTAAAAGGCGATCTTGGGATCCATCAGCCAGTTTACCGGCCCTTGACCCAGGACTGCCAGACCCTTGTTAACAATTCCGTTATGATTGCTCAGCATCATCTGCCAGGTAAGTGCTGCCGTCACACCGGGTAAAAGAGCGGGGAGAAGCAGCAGCGTCCGAAGGGCTTTGGTTCCTTTTCCAAGGCTTGAGGCCAGACAGGCCAGCATAAGGCCTGAAAGGACTTCCGTAAGGACAGCAAGAAACGAAAACCGCAGGGTGTTGACAACTGCCTGGCGAAAATAAGGGTCATTGAACAGTTTAACATAATTTTCAAAAAGAATAAATTGGGGCGAGCTTTTAGACAGGAGATAATAATCGGTTAAACCATAATAAAGAATAAAAAGCAGGGGAAAGACGGAAAGCCCTATGAGAATAAGGAGTGCAGGCAGGGTCATGGCGAAGGGAAAGAGGAGGTTCTTTTTTCTTTTCATCATTCTTTTGGCTCCTCATAAAAATCTGCGAAGAGCCTCCCGGTGTCCGGTAAGGCCCTTCGCCTTAAGTTAAAAAGACTTTGTTATAAAGGCCGGCTTTAAAGAAGGAATTAAGGCTTCATGATGGCATCAATGGCCGCTTTGGCGTCTTTAAGAGCCTGCTCGGGCGATTTGATTCCCGATACGGCGTTGGAAAGCTCCGTACCGTATACGGCTTCCACCTCCGACCATTTAGGTGTCCGGGGGCGTACAACAGATTTCTCGGTGCCTTCAAGAAGCTGTGTAAAATAAGGGTATTGCTTTACAAGCTCGGAATCGGAAAGAACGCTGATTCTTGTAGGCACTCCGCCCACCTGGGCACCGGCCTTCTGAGCCTCTGCGCCTGTAACATAGGTGAGGAATTCTAAAGCAAGTTCGGCGTTTTTGCTGTTGGCCGTTACTCCCATCATCCAGTTTCCAATCATGCCTGAAGAAAATTCAGAGGCATCAGGGGATGCTTTTCCGGGAATGACGGCATAAGCGGCGCTGGCTCCCTGTGCGGAAATATACCATGAAGGCCAGCCCAGGGACATGGCGGCGCTGCCGTCGGACACAGCCGAAACAATGTCATTTTTTTCGTAATTGGCCCCGTTTTTCAAAAGCTCACTATAGAAGTTCAAGGCATCCAGGCCCGCCTTGGAATCCACCAGGCTGTTCCAGCTTTCGTCAAAGACCTGGCCGCCAAAGGCCCATAATAGAGGCAGATAGTCGCTGACAATGGGATTACCCTGCTGGCCGCGAATGACATAGCCTGTCTTTCCGGCAGCACCGGCGGAGCGGGCAATTTCAAGAACAGACTGCCAGTCAGTGGGAACGGCTGCGTTTAAGGATTCCAGAACATCCTTGTTATAGAAAAAGAACTGGACGTTTCCTGAAAAGGGCAGAGCATAAATATTTCCGGTGCCATAGGGGTCGCGTCCGATATCCAGGGATTGCTTTACAAAATCCTTATCTTCGCCATAACCCATTTCTGTAAGGTTTTTGAAAATACCCGCCTCCGCAAATTCAGGCATCCAGGGGTCGTCGGCCATGGCCAGATCATAAGCACCGGTTGGATTTGCGGCATCCAGGGAGATTTTTTGTTTAAGCTCATCGGCTTCCAGCCCCAGAATTTCAATGGTGACATTGTTTTCCGCTTCAAAAGCACCTTTTACTGTGTTGATAACCTCAACATGGGACCCGCCTCTTGCGATAATGGTAAGCTTTGCGGGTTCTGCCGGTGATGCTTCCGGGGAAGGCGTTGAGGATACCGCAGAAGGCGGGGGTGTGGAGCTTACCTGAGGTGAGCCCGTACTTTGGCTGCCGCAGCCGCCCAGAAGGGAGAGCGCAAGTGTAAGGGTGAGTAACAGACATGACTTTTTCATTGTTTTCCCTCCAAAATAAATTTGACGATTGGAATTTAAAATGCAACAATCAAGTGCTTTACCGAATATCTATTCTTTGACAGAACCGCTTGACAGGCCTTGAATCAAGAGATTCTGGGTAAACAGGACAAAAAGGGCAACAGGAACAAGGGATAAAACACCGCCTGCACAAAGCGTTCCCCATTGGGTCAGCTCCTGCTCGCTGTTCAGGGTGGACAGATTTAAGGGAATGGTAAACTGAGAAGGGCTTTGCACAAAAATTGCACCGTAAAGGTATTCATTCCAGGAGGTCATAAAGGACAAAATACCCGATGCGGCAATTCCCGGGGCGACCAGAGGCAGTATAATTTTAATAAAGATGAGGCCTTCACCGGCGCCATCCATCTTGCCGCTCTCCTCCATGGCCTCGGGCACGCCATTAAAAAATGAAATCATAAACCACAGGACAAACGGAATGTTAATAAGGATATGGGAAAGGATAAGGGGTATTTTGGTATTAAGCAGCCCCAGACGGTTCATCATGATATAAAGGGGAAGTGCAAAGGCCACAGGGGGGAGGATGCGTATGAGGAAGCTCCAGAAAAGCAGAGGACCTCTCAGGGCATATCTGAAGCGAAGGCGTGCGAGAATGTAGGCGGCTGAAAGTCCGAAAGCCAATGAAGCGGCGGTGGAAATAAGAGTTACTTGCAGGCTGTTCATCGTGGAACGCAAAAAGCTGTGCTTTCCGAACAGCTTTATAAAATGTTCCGGTGTTAATGAACGGGGAAAGAGTGAAAGCCCGGCAGTCAGCTCACCTGAATTCCTGATGGAAAGCGACAGCATCCAATAAACAGGAAAAAGGGTCCAGAGCATGATGAGAATAAGTAAAAGAATTTTACCTGCAAGAAAATATTTTTTCATTGGAAACTCCCTGATCTTAAGCAAATTGATTTTCGGACAGCGGTTTTTATTTGATTTTGAGCCATGTAATCGTTTTCATAAATTGCAGCCACTTCTTAGAAGGGGCGATTTACTGATTATTATTTTAAAAGAGCAACGCTTGCCTGGTATTAAGGGGGTGTAAATTCTAAGTAAAATGGCAAGAGCCCTGTTTAAGGCATCCGCTCTTTATAAAAAGGCTGTGCTCCAAAAGCTTGAGCAGGGATTAAATATGCCATACTGCTGTCATTTCACATGAAGTACAATAAGCTTGCAGACTTTTTTGCTCTTTTTACTCAGGCGGCCAGCAGTGGTATAAAAAGAGGACAACGGTTTTGCGTTTCCGGAAGAACGGATTTGAGATCAAGGAGAGCTTTCCATGCATTTTAAGGAAGTTAAGGGGCTATTGTCGCCGCATAACGGGATGAATCTTTTTCGTGGATGTACCCATGGCTGCATTTACTGTGACAGCCGCAGCAAATGCTATCACATCGAGCATGAGTTTGAGGATGTGGAGGTTAAAAGCAACGGACCTGAGCTTCTGGAGGAAGCTCTTCGCAAAAAACGCCGCCGGTGCATGATAGGAACCGGGGCTATGACCGATCCCTACATCCATGCGGAAGAAAGCCTCAAATACACAAGGCGTTGCCTGGAAATCATTGATGCCTACGGCTTTGGGCTTGCCATACAAACCAAGTCGGATCGGATATTAAGGGATCTGGATCTTTTAAAAAGCATCAACCAAAAAGCCAAATGTGTGGTTCAGATAACCCTTACAACCTATGACGAAGATCTGTGTAAAATTCTCGAACCCCATGTCAGCACCACAAGGGAGCGTTTCAGAGTTCTGGAGATTCTTAGGGATAACGGTATTCCAACCGTTGTGTGGCTCACTCCCATACTGCCGTTTATCAACGATACTGAGGAAAATATAAGGGGCATTCTGGATTATTGTTTTAAGGCACAGGTTTATGGAATAATATGCTTTTCTATGGGCCTTACCTTAAGAGATGGCAACAGGGAATACTTTTATTCCAGGCTGGACAGGCATTTCCCAGGCCTAAAGCAGAAATATCAGCAAAGGTACGGTCTTAGCTATGAGCTTCCCAGCGATAATCATAAAACGCTTAGGGCTCTTTTTCAGGAGGAATGCCGCAGCCATGGTGTTGTATCGGATACTAACGCTATCTTTAACTACATGAAAACCCTTGATGAGAAAAAGGAGGGGGAGCAGCTCAGCCTGTTTTAAATAAAGGAATAGGAGAGCTTTTGCTCTCTTGTTGAGAATGTGACGGTTTATTCATTTAAAGATCCGGTAAAGATGGTATACTTGCAAAAGGAGGCGCTTTGCTATGAAAACCGTTTTGCTGGTGGAAGATGATAAAACCATTCTTATGGGCCTGGAGTATTCCCTTAAACAGGAGGGCTATAATGTTGTCTGTTTCTCCACTGTCTCGGAGGCACGTGCCTTTCTGCGGGAAGGGCGGTTTGACCTTGCCCTTTTGGATTTGGGCCTTCCCGACGGCAGCGGCTATGATCTTTGCAGGCTTATCCGCCAAGCCGGAAACACGCCTGTGGTTTTCCTGACCGCTTATGACGATGAGGTGAATGTGGTCATGGGCCTGGACATGGGAGCCGACGACTACATTTCAAAGCCCTTCAGGGTAAGGGAGCTTTTATCCCGTCTTCGCACGGTGCTGCGCCGCTATGGCCAGGGAGAGGAAACAAGGGATATCCTGCGCCTGGGAGATGTTCTTATACACACCCGTCAGGGAAAGGTGACAAAGGGGGAAAGCGAGATAGCGCTGACCGCCCTGGAATACCGTCTTTTATTAACCCTTGCCTCCCATTCAGGCCAGGTGCTCAGCCGGGGTCAGCTTTTGGAAGGCCTTTGGGATGTGGGAGGGGAATTTGTAAACGACAATACTCTCACGGTCTATATCAAGCGTCTGCGTGAAAAGATAGAAGGGGATCCCCAAAATCCCCAGCTTATACAAACCGTCCGAGGGCTGGGCTACAGAGCGGAGGAGCCCTCATGCTGAGAAACAGGGAATATCTTATTTTTTTGCTCATCGTTTTTTTTGCCCTGGGCGCAGCCTTTGGGTTGGGCCTTCTCGTTTCTTTGGAGACGGCTCTTTTCTCCGTTGGAACAGGGCTTGTTATTACCCTCATATCCACCTGCTTTACCCGATGGCGTTACAGGCAGCTTGAAAAGCTGAGCTATCGCTTAAGCCGCATTAACAGGGGGGATTACAGCCTGCAGCTTCGGGATGAGGCGGAAGGCGAGCTCTCTATATTAAAAAGTGAAATCTACAAGACCACCGTCATGCTCCGGGAGAAAAACGAGCAGCTCCAATGGGAAAAGGGAGCGCTTCAATCCTTGCTCACCGATATATCCCATCAGCTTAAAACGCCGCTTACATCCATGTTTGTCATGATTGATCTGCTTTCAGAAGAGGATTTGCCCGAGGAGAAGCGCCGGGAATTCACAGACCGTATCCGGGCTCAGCTTGAGCGCCTTCAGTGGCTGGTCACCTCCCTTTTAAAGCTGTCCAGACTGGACTCCGGGGTCGTTCAATTCAAGTCCGAATCCGTTCCGACCCAAACCCTTATAAAGAAAGCCCTTGAGCCCCTTTTAATCCCCGTGGAGCTCAAACAGCAGACTCTGATAGAGGACTGCGACGGGTCAAGCCTTAACTGTGACGCCACCTGGACGTCGGAGGCTATTCTGAATATACTGAAAAACTGCGTGGAGCACACTCCTGAAAAGGGCTCCATTGCTGTTACCTGCCATGCCAACCCTCTCTATGTGGAGATTCGCATTGAAGACAGCGGGCCGGGCATCAATCCTAAGGATTTACCCCATATCTGGAGCCGTTTTTACCGGGGGCAGAATGCTCAAAGCGACAGTGTAGGCATCGGTCTTGCCATGGCGGCAGCCATAGTCCAGGGACAGGGCGGCACTGTAGATGCCGGAAAGGGTAAGCTGGGCGGCAGCCTCTTTATTCTCCGATTCCCCCGAAGAACCGCAGTGTGACTAAACTGTCACCTTAAAAGTCACCGTAGAGTCATATGAAGGCTTTAAGATAAGGAGGTAAGAGAGGAGATATAAGCTATGGAAATTTTAAGAGTAGAAAATATAAGCAAGGTTTACGGCAGCGGTGAGGCCTCGGTGAAAGCCCTGGACAATGTATCCCTGAAGGTGGAAAAAGGGGAGTTTGTGGCCATTGTGGGTTCCTCCGGTTCGGGGAAAAGCACGCTGCTTCACATCCTTGGTGGCGTGGACAGGCCAACCTCCGGCAAGGTTTTTATTGATAATACGGATATTTACGCTTTAAATGAAAGCAAGCTGGCTATTTTTCGGCGGCGTCAGATAGGACTCGTTTACCAGTTTTATAATTTAATACCAGTATTGACTGTAGAGGAAAATACCCAGCTTCCCCTTCTTTTGGATTCGAGAAAAAGTGATCCCGCTCAGCTGGCGGAGGTACTTAAGCTTTTAGGTTTAAGCGATAGGAAAAAGCACCTGCCCAATCAGCTTTCCGGCGGTCAGCAGCAAAGGGTATCCATCGGAAGGGCCCTGGTTAACAGCCCGGCCCTCATGCTTGCCGATGAGCCTACGGGCAATCTGGACAGCAAAAACAGTGCCGATATCATGGCCCTTTTAAAGGAATCCAACCGAAAATTCGGTCAAACCCTCATTCTCATCACCCATGACAATCAAATTGCCCTGCAGGCCGATCGCATCATCG
>JAFADM010000496.1 GCA_023424865.1 Bacillota bacterium
TATAAGGAGTGTCCTTCAGAAGCGTCAAATTAAAATAAGGTTACGTTTCCCTTTCAATAGATTTCCATATCAGCATTCTTCCACATTTCCCGCCTTGCTATACATACCGCCCAGCAAATCGGTCGTCATGAAAACCTCTGCACAGCCCCATTGCGCTTTGCAAATCAGCCGTCCTAAAACCTCGGTACAGCCCCATTGCGCTTTGCAAACCAGCCGTCCTGAAACCTCGGTACAGCCTTCATTGCGCTTTGCAAACCAGCCGTCCTGAAACCTCGGTACAGCCTTCATTGCATTTTTGCAAACCAGCCGTCCTGATAACCGCAATAAAGCCCCATTGCGCTTCAGGGAATAAGGGAATTTTGAACAGCCTCAACCTGTCCGTTTCGCAGATAGACCCGGGGGATTCGCCTCCCTATGGCACAGACCGTTTCGTAGGGAATCGTACCCATAAGACCTGCCAGCTCATCGGCCAAAAGGGTTTCCCGGCCCTGAGCACCGATTAAAACAGCCTCGTCGCCCACATTCACAGGCCCTGTAACGCCCGTCACATCCACCAGGCACTGATCCATACAGACATTGCCTGCTATAGGGGCATATTGGCCGTTAATAAGCACCCGGCCCTTATTGGACAGAAGGCGGGAATACCCGTCGGCATAACCAATGGGCAAGGTGGCCAGCCTTGTATTTTCACTGGCTATGAACTTGCGCCCATAGCTAACCGCATCCCCTTCGTTCAGGGTTTTTATCATGGTAATCCGGCTCTTAAGGGTCATAACAGGCTTTAAGTCAATTAATCCGGGATCCACCTCCCCGGAGGGATAGATGCCGTAGAGAATGATGCCTGGCCTTACCATGTTCAGCGCTGTCTCAGGGTATTGCATGACGGCGCCGCTGTTGGAGGCATGACAAAGCTTGACATCATATCCGCTTTGCTTCAGCTTTTCCATAAAACCTGTAAAACGGCTGTACTGCCAGCGGGTATATTCGCCATCCCTCTCATCGGAGGTAGAAAAATGGGTAAACACCCCTTCCAAATGAATGCCTCCCTTTTGGGAGCATAATTGGATAAAGTCCAGGGCCTCCTTTTCCGGATTTACCCCCACCCGGTTCATGCCCGTGTCGATCTTGACATGGATTGCCGCCCGCTTCCCTGTTTTCAACGCTGCTTTTGAAAGAGCATCCAGTAAATCCGGACTGAAAACGGTTTGGGTAATAGCGTATTTTAACAGCTCCTCCGCCCGTGCAGGCTCCGTATGACTTAAAACCAGAATGGGTACCGTCACTCCCACACGGCGAAGCTGAATGGCCTCGTCCGCCAGGGCCACCGCCAGCCTGTCGGCGCCATTTTCAAGAAGCACAGGAACCGTATGGGCCACACCGTGACCATAGGCATCCGCCTTAACCACAGCCATAATCTGAGCGTCGGACTTTACCCTCCGGCGTATGGCCTTTATATTGTGAGCCAGATGATCCAGGTTGATTTCCGCCCAGGATCGTCCATATGAATGATTCATTTTACTAACCTCTTTACGGATGAAATTATCTTAAGCTTATATTAAGGATCCATGCACTGTTGGGTTTTAAAGCGCCGTCACCTTAAGTATGGCTTTGGGTATGCTCTTTAATATATCCGAAGCAATGAGTCCGTGTTCGCCTTTTTCCTCTTCCTCCAAATCACCTGCCAGTCCGTGGAGGTAAACGGCGGCAACAGCCGCATCAAAGGGTTCCAGGCCCTGTCCCAGGAGTGAGGCCAAAATTCCTGCCAACACGTCCCCGGAGCCGCCCGTAGCCATTCCGCTATTGCCGGTAGGGTTAATGGCCGCTCTCCCATCGTTGGTTGCAATGACCGAAGATGCACCTTTCAGCACCACTGTCAGGCCGTATTCCTCCGCAAAGCGGCGGGCCACTCCCAGCCTGTCTGCCTGAACCTCCGCTGTGGAAAGCCCTGTAAGCCTTGCCATTTCAGTAGGATGGGGAGTAATCACAGCTTCGCATTTCAGATTTTCCAGAAGTGATTTGTCAGCTGCCATGAGGTTCAGCGCATCACCGTCAAAAACAGAGGGCTTTTCACACAGGCGGGTAAGACGCTTCATTAAAGCTTGTGCACGGTGATCGCAGGATAGGCCGGGGCCAACAAGCACAGCTTCGGAATCTTCTAAGAGCTTTTTAAGCAAATCGTCCCCTCCATGGTCTCCAGGCTCTCCCACCCGGGCCACACTCACATCCTCGGTTTTTTCAAGAGGAACGAAAATAGCCTCGGGTATAAGGGCTGAAACGGTGGCCAGACAGGCTTCCGGAAGCACCAGGCGGACAATGCCCGAGCCGGTGCGGTAGGCGGCTGCAGCGCATAAATAAGGCGCTCCGTACATTCCGGCGGAGCCGGAGAAGGCCAGAACCTTACCAAAGGTTCCTTTATGACCGTCGGCAGGCCGTTTTGGAAGCAGGCTTTTTACTTTTTCCGAATCCGTCAGAAAAACCGGGAACTCCGGTTCAAAGAGACTGTGAGGTATGGAGATATCGGCTACCACGAGCTCTCCCGTGTAAAAAGCTCCGGGATAGAGAACCTGGCCGATTTTAGGTAAAAAAAAGGTTACGGTAGCCTGGGCGTGAACACAGGTGTTCAGCACGGCTCCCGTAAGCCCGTCGATTCCCGAGGGGATATCAATGGATAAAACAGAGTGAGCGCAGCGGTTTATAGTATGGATGACTTTTTCGCCAAGGCCCTCCACATTCCTGTTTAGTCCCGTTCCGAAAAGTCCGTCTATTACCAGTCCCGCTTGACGGCAGGCCTCTTCCAGGAGAAGAAAGGCCTCTTCTCCATCCAAAACAACTGATTTTATTCCTAAATTCTCCAGAATCATACCATTTATTAAGGCATCACCCTTTAAATCTTCAACAGGAGCAAGGGAAAAAACCTTAACCTTATAACCCCTGACATAGAGCAACCTTGCAACAGCATGGGCGTCCCCTCCATTGTTGCCGGTTCCCGCAATGATCACCACGCTGCCGGCGCTGCTTTTTTCAAGCATGGACTGAGCCTTTTGGGCTACATGAAGGGCCGCATTTTCCATTAGTACAATACCGGGAATACCCAGCTGTGTTATAGCTTCCTTATCTGTTTGACGCATCTGTTCCGGTGTTATCAGCCTCACTGGGTATCCCCTCCAAACCGTAAAGGCTCTCAAGCCTCTTCAATTCTTCCGTACCGATAAGGGTTGTAAAGTGGGCGGCATATTGGCTCCAATCCACCCGGTAGCTTTCAATTTCCTTACGAATGGCTTCTTCGCGTTTCACAAGCTCATCCAGCTCGGTTTTAAGCTGAAAGGTTTTCGCCCGGTTTCCTGCAATCGCACTGAATATGTAACGGACGGTTTCCTGAAGAAGAATGAAGTTGGATTGCTTCAAATCCTCCTCAACCCGTGCCACATCGTCCTCAATATGCTCCATGCGCTCATTGATTTTCTCAATTTGCTGCTTATCCTTTTTAAGCTCTTCCTTGGCTTTTTCGTCATCCTCTTCAAAAGCTTTCTTGGTGAGGCTCATGATGCGGTTCATAAAGCGTTTTTTCTCCGGCTCCAGGGTTTCCTGCTCTTTTTTGAGCATGGCCTCTTCCTTTATGAGCTCATTCATGGACTTTTGAAGAACCTGCAATTCCGGGCTCATGGGAAGGGCTGCAAACAGCCTGGTCCATCTTTCGTCCAATGTCAGCCGGGAGATGTTATTTTTCCGCAAAATAGAGATGTCAAATTCAGCTTGCTGATCCCTATCCATGTTTTTTCCTTTTTTTGTGCGATAATGCCTGCGCGATTTAAACGGCCACATGACTCACCCTCCTGTTACTTCCATAACACATTTGCCGGACTGTATTTCACTGCATTCCATTCTATGATTGCCGTTACCCAGCTCTTATCTTTTTTATTGAAAAAGGATAGAGCTAAAGGGTTTTGGCGTATTGAGCAATTTCCCAGGTAGTCATATGGCGAAAAGTGCCCCAGTCTCTCCAGCCCCGTTCAATAGACAGGAGCTTTTCACTCAAACGGGCAAGCTCGTCGGCATCCGCTTCCACAATTTCTGAAACCTCATCATCGGTTGCATCTTGAAGAAGCCTGCCCCCAGTCTCCTTTAAATGAAAGAGATAGGAATAAAAAGGCACCGTTTCGTCCTTATGGCGCATTTCAATTTTAATGACGCCCAGGAAACGCTTGATTTCAGCCTTTAGCCCCAGTTCCTCTCCCACTTCCCTGTGAACTGCCTCCAGCACATCCTCTCCATGGCTTATGCCTCCGGTGGGGATACGGAAAATGCCTTCCGGATAGCCGCTGCTTCTAACACATATAAATTTGCCGTTTTCCCGTTCAACGGCAAAAACCACTTCTCCTACCCTGTCCCGGGCTACTAAATCCTTTGACCGGTTAAAAAACTGGATATTTTCGTAATTCAGAACCTTTTCCACGATCCATGCCTGGGGGCCGTGCTTGGTCTGAACCTCCCGAATGATTTCATCCTGCGTTTTTTTCATAATTTCACCTTCTAAATCATCTATTCATTTAGTATAACATATCAGGGCAGAAATAAACGCCAAATGGAGGTTGCCCGGGAATTCAAAACCTGCGATAATGAAGGTGGCGTTAACATAAATAAACGAGGATGAAACATGCCGGTTCAAATCTTTAGGTCGAAAACTCCGGATAAACTTACACAATCGGCTTCACATGTGTTTTTCAAATGGCAGCTTTTCCTGCTTATTATATCGGCTGCTTTTTTAATATTGGCTACCACTTCATTCTTTATTATTCACACGATTCTTAACAGCCCTGCCGTTTACCGTGGGGTTACCGTTGACGGCCTGGATGTTTCAGGCTATACCCGGGATGAGCTTAAGGCATATCTTGATTCCTATTACGGAAAGCTCAGGGAGGATGTACGTTTTACTGTTTTTGCGGAGGACTTTCAGGTTTCAGTCACAGCCGCCCAGCTGGATGCCCGAATTGATACGGAGCTTCTGGTTGAAAAGGCCATGGCTGCAGGTCGTGAGGGAAGTCCCTTAACCCGCTTGGAGGAAATTTTACGCTTGCGTCAGACGTCTTATGACATTCCCCTTTCCGCTGCCTTTGACCAGGCGATGCTGGGGGATTTTATCCAGAAGGTTTATGAGTCGGGAAACATCCCGGTGGTACCTTATGAACTCAATATCAGTGACAGCAAGGTTGTTTTGTATACTGGCACACCGGGCCGTGAGGTGGATACGGGGGCCCTGCAGGAGGATTTGTCGGCAGCGGTGCTCACCCTGCGTTCTGCCTCCATCCAGGTTATTTTTAAGGAAATCAAGCCCCTGGTCCCTGAATTATCCCCTATGCTTGATCAGATCAATCAGGACGCGGCGGATGCTCAGTTCGTAAAAATTTCCAGGACCGAGTATACCATTACGCCTCATGTCATTGGGCGCTGGGTGGATCCCATGTATCTTGCCAAACTGCTTTCAGGCCTTAACAGTGATAATCCCGGGGAGCCCCGGGAAATTGAGCTGCCGTTAACCATTACCACACCCTACGTGACGGAGGAATCCCTTAAGGCTTCACTTTTCAGAGACGACCTATCCACCTTTGCCACCCGTTTCAACCAGAACTCCGAGAATAACCGCAACAGGGCTGTAAATATCGGTCTGGCCTCCAAAAGCATTGACGGAACCCTGCTTCTCCCCGGGGAAACCTTCTCCTTCAACGAGGTGGTAGGACCCAGAACCACTGCAAAGGGGTATAAAATCGCCCATGTCTTCGTGGCGGGCCAAATACAGGACGGCACGGGAGGGGGCATCTGCCAGGTTTCCACCACCCTTTACAACGCTGCCCTCCGGGCCAATCTGGAGGTTCTGGAAAGGCACAATCACATGTTTACCGTGGGCTATGTGCCCCTGGGAACCGATGCCGCCGTCTCATACGGCTATGCGGATCTGGTCTTTAAAAACACCACCAGCTCCCCCCTTAAAATAAGGGCCATTGTCACAGAGGATAACCGGATGATCTTTTCCCTCCTGGGTACGAATGTGGAGCCGGGAATTCATGTAAAGCTTGTCACCGAGCTAATAAAAACCGTTTCTCCCCCTGTGGAGTACCGTGAGGACTGGGGTCTTCCAAACGGCACTGTCATTGTGGAGGATGAAGGCCAGTCGGGAGCTATTGTGGATACATACATAAAAGTATACAATGGTGAAAGTCTTATTAAGGAAGTAAAGCTGGGCCGAAGCGTCTATCAGGCCATTCCCCGGAAGCTTATAAGGGGAGCCCAGGCCTACTGACAGCCCTGGGGCTTTAACATTGGAGTTTACATGCGCGAATATAAAGTGGATATAAAAGATGAGGGCAAACGCTGTGATGCGTTTTTGTTCCAGCAGCTGCCCCAGGCACCCGCCTCCTTCATCTATAAGGCGTTTCGAAAGCGAAGCGTAAAGGTTAACGGTTCCAGGGTTAAGGAATCCCATTCACTGTCTGCCGGGGATCATGTGCAGATCTTCATACCCGAGGCCTATCTTGAGAACGAAGCGCTCCCGGAAACGGAAGGGACTCCTTCCGGGGAGCCTCTTATTGTATACAGTGACGGGAACCTGCTTGTGGTTTCAAAGCCTCAGGGGATGCCTGTTCATGATGATAAAAACAGGGAGGAGCGGGTACTGGACAGGCTTGTTCGAGGCCTTGACAGTGAAAGCCCTGACTCCCAAAGGCAGGATCCCCTATTTCCGGCCCTCTGCCACAGGATTGACCGCAACACGGGAGGACTGGTGGTTTTTGCCCGGAATCAGGAAGCTCTCACCCTTCTTACCGAGAAATTCAAGCATCATGAAATGCGCAAATACTATCTTTGCTGCGTGTCCGGGTGTCCGCAAAAGCCTGAGAGAACCCTTGAGGCCTATCTTGAAAAGGACAGCCGGGAAAGCCGGGTCTATATTCATGATCATCCGGTGCGAAACAGCGAAAAAATTATCACCCGATACCGCCTTCTTACCACTAACGGACGTTTTTCACTGCTGGAGGTTGAGCTCGTTACAGGAAAGACTCACCAGATAAGGGCTCACATGGCTTATATAGGCCATCCCTTACTGGGAGACGGAAAATATGGCAGCAACAGCGTCAATCGCGGGCTGGGGCTTAAATGGCAGGCCCTTTGGTCCTATCGGCTGATTTTTAATTTCACCTCCCCTTCCGGTTCCCTGGACTACCTGAAAAGCTTAACCCTGACCCTTCCCTCTGTGTCCTGGGAAAAAGGGCTTGCCGACACGGGTCTGGAATTACCGGTTTTACCTCTTATTTAAGCGTAAATGTCCAATCCATGCGCAAGGACATGTTTACCTGCATTGAATCCGTGGCAGAAATAACTTATAATATTTAAAAAGGCCTAGCTTAGTTGATTAAATGCAGTACGGCCAAAAATCCAAAGCCAAGGAGGATAGGTTATGAAGCTATTATTTGCAATTGTTAGTGATGAGGACGGCAACATCCTGGCCGACAAGCTGAACAAGGAGGGCTTTGGCGCCACCAAGCTCTGCTCAAGCGGTGGATTTTTGAAAAGCGGAAATACGACTTTTTTAATAGCAACCGATGATGATAAGGTGGACAGAGCACTTGCAGTTATTGGGGACACCTGCAAAAACCGCCGGCGCATGATTTCCCCCGAAAAGCTTCCGGGCAGCTTCGGAGCCTTTAACATGGCCATGCCCATTGAAGTGAATGTTGGTGGCGCTACTGTCTTCACACTCAATATTGAGCAGTTTTTAAAACTATAGTACTTATAGCTCAGAAGCGCCAAACGATTCATCGGCGCTTTGCGGGTATAGCCCCCTTCATTTGAGGGCATGGCCCGTTTTAGGTACAAGGAAGAATGAGTACACCCCGCTGGGGTGAACGAGGTTAGTGCATGTCACAGCAGCATATGGAACCAACACAAATGCCCACAGAAAAAGAAATGGAACGCAATCGCCTGCTTGGAATAATTGAAGGCGCATCAGCCCGTACCATTTTCAATCTTACAAGCGGAGCCTTTCTGGTTGGGTTATTAAAGTACATGGGTGCCAGTGATACTGTTTGCGGATACATATTGGCCGTTCCTGTATTGGCCGCCGTCATACAGTTCCTGTCACCCATTGTGCTTGAGCGGCTTAAATTTCGCCTGAGTATTATAACCCTGTGTGCATCAGCTCACAGGGCTTTGTTAACTTCTTTGATCATTATCCCTTTTTTGCCGATCCCAAAAAACGGAAAGCTGATTATCACCTTTATCGTTTTTCTTCTTTCCTACGCAGCGGTTTCCTTTGCAAACCCGGCCGTATCCAATATGTATGTCAGCTTTGTCCCACAGAACATGCGAGGGCGTTATTTTGGCAAAAGAGAAAGCTATCTCTTATTTTCCGCTACGGTTGTAAGCCTTGTTCTCGGAAAGGTCCTTGACGTCTACGAGGCCAAAGACAGCGAAATAACCGGGTATCTCATTGTCTACGGGGTTATCTTCGTATTTACGATTATTAATCACTTTTCCCTTCGTGCTATGAAGGAAGTGCCCCTCATCCATACTGTTGAACCCATACGCATCCGGGAGATTTTCACGCTCCCCTTTAAAGATAAAACCTTTATCGTTTACTTTATTATGTCCATTATCTGGAATATATCCATTCAGGTGGCCAGTGCCTTTTTCGCTGTTTATTTTAAATCTGACTTGAATATGAATTATACCACCATTACCACCCTGGGTATGGTTAACTCCTTAACCTATGTGGTAACGGCCAGCTTTTGGGGACGGTTTGCCGATCGCCACAGCTGGGCCCGTACCTCCATGCTCACCATCGGCATACTGGCGTTCACCCATTTTCTCTGGTTTTTATGCTTTAAGGGCAGCCCCATGCTTTTGGTCTTGCTGTCCATTGCCCATGTATTTGGGGGAGTTGCCTGGTCGGGCATCAACGTCTCCCTATTCAATCTCCAGTTTGATTTTACACCCAATGAAAAAAGAACGGTCTATATCGGACTCAACGCGGCTACCAGCGGTATTATCGGTTATTTAGCCGCCATTTTGGGATCTCAATTGGTCAGCTTCTTCGGACATGCTCCCATTGTCCTGTTCGGCGCCGGTTTTGACATCAAGCAGGTGCTGTTCCTTGTATCGTCCACCCTGCTCTTTGTATGCGCCGCTTACATCGGGCTTTTCATGAATAGGAGGAAGAAAAATGTTTAAAACGGAAAAGGATATGATTTTGGAGCTTCGTGAAAGAATGCGG
>JAFADM010000514.1 GCA_023424865.1 Bacillota bacterium
TTTAAAGAGAGGTTTAGCTATGCCGCCAAAAGTAAAAATTTTCAGAGAACACATTATTAGGGCAGCATTTGCTTTGACAAGAGAAAAGGGATGGGAATGTATAAATGCCCGCAGTTTAGCTCTTCAACTCAATTGTTCTACTCAGCCCATATTTCGTGTTTATAAGGACATGGCAGAATTGAAAAGTGATTTATTCTCTTATATCGAAGGTTTCTATAATGAGTACATTCAAAGCCGTATGAAACCGGACAATATTTTTTTTAGCATTGGTATGGCCTATATAAGTTTTGCAAAAGAGGAACCTAACCTCTTCAGGATGATTTTTATGAGTAATCACTTTAAGATCAATAGCATTATAGAAATGCTAGATGGGGATGAGAATGCCATAATTACTGCAGGAATTGCTGCAGCAAACAACATAGGGTTAGATGATGCCAGGCTTCTCTATGTTGAGACATGGCTATTCGCTCATGGCATCGCGTCAATGCTGGTGTCAAATAGTTGTGCTTTTCAAGAAAAAGAGATAGAACAAATGCTCCGCAATGCATTTACTGGATTCTTAAAGCAAATAAAGGAGGCACAAGAAAATGACTAATAAGAAAAATATGATTGAATTAAGTGTGATTATTATAGTATGTTTGTCCTGTCTGATCCGGGTTCCAATTATAGCCATGATTATTGCGATTCCATACTGGGTAATCGAAAAAAGAAAAAACCATAAGAAACCAGGGCACATGGGAATAGCACCTCAAAATATACTGGAGAGCTTCAAAAAATCAGGCTGGCTGATCCTGATGCCTATCGCCAGCGGGGTGACGGCAATTCTTCTTTCAAAGCTTATCCTGCCGGATTTTTACATGCATGTTATAGAGCGCACCAAGCCCATACTGGTATTGGATAAGCTTTTTGTGTTATTTATACAGCTGCTGATTTTAGCACTTGCTGAAGAAGTGGTTTTTCGTGGCTTCCTGCAAGCTCAAATAAGTGCAAGGATAAAGCCGGCGTATGCTATTATCATTACCTCGTTCTTTTTTTCTATTGCTCATTATTCTTCCGGTGCAATTAGCATTGTGCTTTACGATTTATTTTTCATTTTTGTAGACAGCATATTGTACGGTATTCTATATGAGCGGACAAAAAGTGTCTATGCTTGCTGGATTTCACATTTTTTGGCCAATGCGGTGGGGGTAGGTATTGTTTTGCTTTTAGTTTAACAACTAAGATTTAAAGCAATATGCTTTTAAGTGGCATCTTTTTATAAACTTGACGTGCATTTTTTTATACACTTGAGGCATGTTGACACGACTTATTTACTCTATAAAATAAATAATAGTGTAAGTGATTTAATAATGAGGGGGTTTTACAATGAACCGATTGGAACAATTACAGCAAATTGTTAATGATAGGATTCAGGCACTGCCTGATGTCGAAATCCGTCAAAAGGCTTATACACACTCCTATGGCGTCTCTCAGGCTTCAGCTTTGCTGGCAGTCCGACGGGGTATAAATCCTGAGATTGCCGCTGTTTGCGGATTACTCCATGATTTGTACGCCTATCAGGCGGGTACCTATGAAAATCATCATGTTGGAGGGGCTGCCCTGGCGGAAGAAATTTTAACAAGCACCCGTTTATTTAATTCTGATGAAATTGAAATTGTTAAAGCGGCAATACAACACCATGACGACCGGCACCTGGTGCATTCCCCATATGACGAAGTACTGAAGGACGCGGATATATTGCAGCCCTACCTCAACAAGCTCACTAAACCCTCCTCCCCACACGCTGCGGACAGGCTGTCAAACATGCTAAAGGAGCTCCATATAGATGGTTAGGCAATAATGACCCCTGCCCCTTGTTTACTTTAATCGGAGGCTGCTTTTGCAAGGCTCAGCGGAACCGTAAACAATTTTCCCGGTGCAGCCAGCTGATTATTATCGCCTACGAAATACAAATCCTTTTGAGGATAATAGTAGGCATAGGCTCCCGTTGCACCCATGTGTCCTATAAGCTCGCCCTTGCACTGAAACATACTGGCAATCCCTGCTATATCCAGCCTTACAAATCCGCCCCCATATTGCCCCAGAGGAGGCGCATACTGTATTATTGCGAAACGGCGCAAGGTTTCGAAGTGTTTTTTATCAAAAAGCACTCCCCCAAAAAAGCCTTTAATAAATTTCATCATGTCGTTTGAAGTGCTTATGCATCCACCGCTGGCAGGGATACTGCGAATCAGTTCAGGACGGTATAATGCACTTTTTTTGTTATACATCCGGGGAATGAAATCACTGTCTTTTTCCGGCAAATAGGTGTTACGAAGCTCAAGAGGCCTAAAAACATATTTTTTATATGCCTCATGCAAGGTACTTTGCTCAAGCAGCTCAATAATCTTGCCTAGCATTTCAAAGTTTAAATCCGAATAATGCGCTTTACCTGCTGTTCCGGGAGGAAATTTCTTTTTATGTTCTCTGGCAAGCTTTACATAATCCTCAAAGGTTATATAAAGATCCTCCCTCACCATTCTTTTATTAATGCAGGGCTTTCCAACAGCAAAAACATCCGGGAAGCCTGTATTTTGAAAAAGCAGATTACCTGCGGTTAATTTATTTGAGTAGTCGGTGCCTTTATAAATATGTAGACCCCGCAGTATTGAGGAAGCAAAGAATTTTGACAGCTTATCCTGCAGTGCCAATTTACCCTGCTCTATCAAATTCAGTATGCAGGTCGTTGTAAAAAGCTTGGTTACACTGGTTAATACTATGGGAGAGTCAGCTTTCCTGCCGCCATACCCCTTGTACCAGAAAAAATCGCCCTCTGTATTTTCAATATGCATGGAACATTCAAAAATCATTTTCGAACGAATCAGCCTGCTAAAAACCTTTTCGAAGCCAATTTCATAGCGTGACCTCTCCGAATCATTCATAATTTCCTCTCCTCCTCCATCCTGGCTTTAAATTTTTCGAACCATTCAATTTCAAAAGCCAGCTTATCTATTGAGAGCTCCAGTGTTGCATTTTGGAAAAAGGCTATTCCTTTCACGTACTCAATAGGGTCTGAGCATGCTTCCAAATTCATTGAGCCCTTACTTTTCAATTGTTCCAGGTAAGCCTCATCAATTGCCGGATTGTTTTCCAGTGTGGTTCGAATACCTTCCAGCACCTTTTGTTCCTCTTTAAGATTACCTACATAATCTTCAATAAGCTCTCTCCAAGTGTTTCTTTCTGTGAAACCCATAAAGAAGAATTTGCTGAGTTCCATATTTTTCTCTTTATATCGCATAGGGGATGAAATGCCTGAATAAAAAAACATCTTACCGGTTTCTGTTATTTCGTATACTTTTTTATTAACACCATTCTCCACATATTCGTTAAATCTAATGCTGCTGATGCTCAATAGCTTTTTTATGGAAGCCTGAATACTGCCCATACTATTGCTGCTTATAGTAGAAAAGCACATGTCAATGACCTTGCGCATCTCATATACCGTACATTTTTGTATCAGAAGTAAACCAAGAATAATGATGTCCATAAATGAGCGTCCTTTCAATTTATATATCTAATAGTAACATATCTAATAGTAATATGCAATTGTATTCATTTAGAATGCAAGATCCCGCAAAGCTTTTTATTCCAAAAGAAGCAGAGCTAAAACATGGCAAAATCCAGCCAGTCAAGGGCCGAGCAGTATTTTGTGCCGGCAAAACATTGCTCGAACCTTAAATGGCTGGAAAAGTATCGTGACCTGATTGTTTTAAATAAAATAATAGGAGTTAAGCAAATACTCCACTTCATATTTTTGGGCCAGCTTAAAAATCCGGTTTTTTATGGCGCTAAGGCTTATCCTGCCCCTTTGGCAGCCCTCCAGAGCTTTTAAAAAGCTCTTCTTCTCTTGTGGATAAGCCCAATCCTCCAAATGCCTCCATACCTGAAGCGCAGTATTAATGCCTTTGTCTATTTCTATGGGCTTTTCTCTGGAGGAATCAATGAGAGAATAAAAGTCTGTTACAGGGAAGCTGTTTGGTTCTTCCAATAATTGACATGCGCTCTGATAGTCAGAGGGTGAATGCTCCATTACAACATACTTGTACTTTTCCCATTCCTGCTCCAGAAGCTTCATTGACGGGCTCCCTGATACAGCAGTGATGCACTTTATGGCGGACAAATTCTTATCCTTTACTTCAAGCATAATATCAATATTCTTTTTGTGAACACTCTCATAAAAAGGTAAAAAGGCATCCAGAGAAACCGTTGAAGAATGGGCACCTGTTTTCCCTGTATGGGATTGCTGGGAATAATGGATTTTCTGACGCCCATCTCCTGCTTTCCACGTTTCGGAGCACCTTTCAATCCACTGAAGAGGTGAAAGTCCATCTAAAGGGGAATTAACTTCGTGATGCAAATTATCGAAAATAGCGGGCACACAGAGCTTATGAGCCAGTTCCACAACTTCGGCAATGTTGTAGGAGCGCTCATCATTTTCAAGTACAATACGACTTTTAACACTGTCATTCAATCCGGCCCAATTTCTACAAAAGCGTCCCAGCGCAGCTTCCTTATCACCGTACACACCACCCACATGGAGCACAATTTTACTCGACTTGTCGGTCCCAAGCAGGTTTAGTATGCTGTCATGGTAAAGAAGATCGTCTATAGTCCGATTCAGAATCCCATCATCCGGTGAGTTCAGCACAGTATATTGCCCCGGGTGCATGGAAACACGCAATTGCGCTTTCCTTATCTCCTCTCCCAGCCTTTCGAATTTCCCTTTAAATTCATCCTGCCATGGAAGAGGATTGTCCGGGCGGGAACCAAACGGAATAAGATCGGAGCTGATGCGAAACAGCCGGATGCCCATTTTGGAGTTATAGGCAATCATTCGTCCAAGAGTGTCCAGATTGCTTGCCACATCAGCACGAAGCCTCTCAGCTGTGGCTGACTTCCATGTGCAGTTCTTAAGCTCTGTTCCGGCCACGCCCAATGTAAGACAAGCATAGCCTATGCGTACGGACATCGTTTGCCCTCCTGTTAGAATTATAAGGTATTGGTATTAGTGGTGTTCCCGTCATCGCTTACCCGCAGCATGCGATAACCGACTCCAATATGGGTTTGGATATACTTTGGATGGGATGGTGAGGATGCTTTTTCTATTTTTTTTCGCAAGGTTGCCATAAAGACACGCAGAGCGGGAATATCGCTGGAATAATTGCCCCATATTGCACGAATGATGAAGTTGTGGGTCAGAACCTTGCCCACATTCTTTGCCAAAAGGCACAGCAGCTTATATTCAATGGGCGTCAGGTGAATTTCCTCCCCGTCCAGCCACGCACATCCTGCCGCATAATCAATTTTCAAATTTCCATTGATAAAAACGGAAGCATCCTTCTGAAGCTTGTCGTTGTCATAACGAACCCTGCGCAGGCTTACCCGAAGCCGTGCCAAAAGCTCTTCCACACTGAACGGCTTTGTCAGATAATCATCCGCCCCCGCATCCAGCGCCTCTATTTTATCCCGATCCTCATTCCGGGCGCTGACCACAATGATAGGCATGTTTGACCATGCCCGGACTTTTTTTATGATATCCACACCATCCATATCCGGAAGCCCCAGATCCAGTATCATAATGTCCGGCTGCCTGGAAACAGCCTCCAGTATGGAGCCTTCCCCTGTACTGGCCGTATGGTACTGATAATCTTGAGTTTCCAAAGTCGTCGTAATCAGTTTTCGAATGGCCATGTCATCCTCCACAACCAGAATCAACGGCTTATTCATGTATATTCACCTCCTCCGCTTGAAGAGTAAAGCCAAACACCGTTCCTCGGGGTGTGTTAGCTCTTGCATATATTTTGCCTTCATGAGCCTCAATAATGGATTTGCACAGTGCAAGCCCCAGGCCCAGGCCACGCCTACCGTCTCCCCGGCTGTTATCAACCGTATAAAACATATCGAATAGCCTTGGCTTGGCTCCTTCCGGTATACCTGAGCCATCGTCGGCAATTTCCACCAATACCGTTTGGGCTTCACGATGTGCGGAAATAAGAATATGAGAACCTGAAGGCGTGTACTTGATTGCATTGTCCACAATATTGATAAGAACCTGAACAATAAGCTGGGAGTCCATTTTAGCCATAAGGAGCTCATCGTCAAGAACCGTTTTGATAAAATGCTCTTCGCTTTTTCGATTAACATGAAGAAGTGCTTCCGTGATCACCTCTTCCAAAAGCTCCGGTTGAAGATTCAAATTTAATGTGCCATTATCAATCCTTGTAATGGAAAGCAGATTTTCTATCAGATTAATGAGCCACATGGAATCATCGTATATATCCGTATAAAGAGCCGTTTTTTGCTCTTTGTTCAGCACCTCGGAATTTGCCATAAGTATACCTGCATTGCCGGAAATACTGGTCAGCGGAGTACGCAAATCATGGGAAATGGCCCGGAGCAAATTGGCCCTAAGCTGTTCCTGCTGAATCTGTATGGATATTTGCTTCTGGGTTTCGTTCAGGCGTTCCTTCTCCAGTGCCAGTGCGCATTCACTGAGCATTGCAATCATCAGGTTTTTTTCAAAGGTTTCAAGAGGGTAATTCCTGTCCAGAACGATTCCGGCTACAGCGAGAACCGTATTGCCCTGTCGTACTGCAAGATAAAGGCATTTGGCGGCTGAGAGAGTACCCGTAGTAGCTCCCGCCCGTTTATTGTTTTTGTATACCCACTCCGCTACCGCACGCTCATCCTGCCCAAGATAATCCTGAGTATCCGCCGCCGTATCATCATTGACGAATACCATAGGCTCAGACAAAGCCTCCTGCTGCACGGAATAAAAAACGATGGTGCGGTTAAGCAGCTTTACCAATTGTCCTGCTGTTTCGCTTAAAATTTCAGATTGATTTTTAGCCTGCTGCAAATTACGGCTTGTTTCCAAGAGTATCTCCGTACGGTACGCTTTTTGGGCAGATTCACGTGCCTGCTCCTTGACCCGCTTGGTTAATGTTCCGGTTATAAACGCAGCCGAGAGCATGACAAGCAATGTGATTGGATAACCGGAGTCATAAACATGCAGCGAAAAGTAGGGCCTGGTAAAAAGAAAATCAAAAATAAGGACACTCAGCACGGAAGATACCATGCTGTAAAGTCTTCCCCTTGTAATGATGGCATTAAGCAGCACACCTAAAATATAGACCGTAATAATATTTGCTTCAATGAATCCCAATAAATCGAACCAGTACCCAATCAGCGTACATATAGCCAAAATACCCACGGATTTTGCTGCGTCTGCTGCCGACAGCTTTTGAGAAGGCTTCCCGAATTTAAAGCTTTTTTTGGCCGAGGAAGATTGTGTATCGGGAATAATGTAAACATCAAGATTAGGAGCTACTGCGGTCAATCTGTCAACAAAGCTGGATTTTGAGAACCAGCTTCCCTTTTGCCCCGAGCGTCCCATAACGATTTTAGAAACCCGGCTGATATTGGCATACTCCGCAATCTGCCCCGGGATATCTTCACCGTACACCGTAGCAATCTGAGCTCCAAGCTGTTCCGCAAGCCTTACATTTTCTCTTAAAGCAAGACTGATTTTATCCGGCAGTTCCTGGGATTCCGATGTTTCTACAAAAAGCGCTGTAAAGGTGCCGTGAAAAGCGTCTGCCATTCTTGCAGCCGTCCGGATGACCTTGGCGTTTGAAGGTGCGGAGGACAGGCATACAAGAATGTGTTCGTTAAAATAGGAGCCCTTGCCTTTGGGCTGCTCGCTATTTTGGATGGCAATACGATTGACCTGATCTGCCGTGCGCCTCAGGGCAATCTCCCTAAGTGCAACAAGCTTCTCTTTTGTAAAAAAATTAGAGAGCGCCCGCTGGGCCTGATCCTTCCGGTATATTTTTCCCTTGTTCAGCCGTTCAATCAAATCCTCCGGCTCAATATCCACCAGCTCTATCTGATCGGCACTGTCGAATACACTGTCTGGAATCCGCTCTTTTACAGTAACACCTGTAATGGAGGCCACCACATCATTGAGGCTTTCTATGTGCTGTACGTTAATGGTTGTGTAGACATCAATCCCTGCCCTCAGAAGTTCCTCTACGTCCTGATATCTTTTCTTGTGGCGGCAGCCCTGTGCATTAGTATGAGCCAGCTCATCCACAAGAATCAATTCCGGCTTTCTCCTTATTGCTCCATCCAGATCAAATTCCTTCAGCAAAATACCTTTATATAAAATCTCGAGAGGCGGCAACGCTTCCAGGCCCTGTAAAACAGTCATGGTTTCCGGACGGTCGTGGGGTTCAATGTAGCCTGAAACCACATCTATTCCATCCTTCTTGGCCTCATGGGCATCACTCAGCATGGCATAAGTTTTTCCCACACCTGCCGCATAACCGAAATAAATTCTCAGCTTGCCCCGTTCTTTTTCGGCGGGTCCCTCTGAGAACTGTTTCAATAGAGGGTTAGAAGGGGTGTGTTTTATCGCCATTCCGGTATCCTCCTCCCTGGACAAATTCCCTGGACAAATGATTATTAGAAGTAGTATAGCAGATTTAAAATAATCATAGCATTATGGCTTTACACATGGCATTAAGACCGTATTAAGATGCGTTGAAAAAGCAAGACCTTAAGTGTTGTTAGATTAATCATTTCCTTAGCAGCACAAACTTAAGCCTGTAATCCATTTAAAAATTAAATTATTATTCAAACGCTTTGAATTCCTTTAGCTTCTTCTGAATTGTAAATTTTAAATTATTTTTTACATATAAAGCATTAACAATTTATGGATTTAAGAATTTATGGATTCAAGGTTTATACTTTCTTGAAATAATTCCAAGCTTTACCGCGGATAATACTCCATGTGCGGTTTATCCGATAAGAAATTCCCGTAAAAGATATTCTTAATACTGTCTTAATTTGCTTTCAGAAACGCTAACCCTAAACTAATGTCCGAGATGGTACACTGAATCAAAAATTAAGAACAAGGAGGGAACACCTATGGATATTCTTATGCTCATTGTGTTAGTAATCTGCTTTTTCATACTTAAGCTGTTTGCCGATTGGTGCGGACACCAGATTGAGAAATCCTAGGGAGGATAAATTGATGATCATTCTTGGAATTTTAATTTTAGCATTGGGAGGGTACCTGGTGTACGCCCTTGTCAACCCTGAAAGATTTTAGCGGAAGGTTGGATGAAAAATATGCTGCAAATAGTT
>JAFADM010000540.1 GCA_023424865.1 Bacillota bacterium
GGAGGTCTCCTCCTGTGTTTGGTTTAAATTGTATTAAACCTATAGGTTTATGTCAAGCTGACACAGGATTCTCTTGTAATCCAGAAGAGGTGATATGCCTGGCTTCACACCTCTGTAAAGATAATACAGAAGGCCTCCCCAATTTATAACTGCAAAAAGGCGGAGAACTTCTAATAAAGCTCTCCGCCCTTAAGCTTAAAACTCGAAACAGTTAAAACTGCTAACCGGATAGGTATATTATAAGTCCGGTCAATAGAGTAATCAAGAAGGTATGGCAGGTACTTTAAAGCAATAGCTTCCCGATCCCAGGGCAACGCTTAAGCCGCTTTTTTCGGACTTCACGGGGTAAGCGGCGCCTGTGAGGGTATCCGTAAGCTGTAGCTTTCCGGACACGTTAAGGCTTGTGCTGTCCGTAGAGGCAGGCAGAATCAGGACGGATTCCGGATTGCAGGGAACCGTAAGGGAAAGGGTAAGGCTTGGTGAAGTCAGGTCCTCGTCAAGCTCCCATTTTGTCTCTACCGTGCCGTAAACCGACTGGAACCGGGCCTCTGCCCAGGTTAAACCGCCGCCGGGAATAGGCTGGAACCGGATCTTTTTGTAGCCGGGGCCGTCTTCCTGGGGATTAAGTCCCGCCACCACCCGGTAGAGCCAGTCGCCCACCGCGCCATAGGCGTAATGGTTGTAGGAGTTCATATCCTTGCTCCACAAAGAGCCGTCGGGCTTAATGCCGTCCCAATGCTCCCATATGGTTGTAGCGCCCTTGGACAGAGGATAGAGCCAGGAGGGGTACTCGGGCTGGAGAAGAAGCTTGTAGGCAGCGTCAGCCCTGCCGTTGCTGCTTAAAACATGGCACAGGTAAGGGGTGCCCAGAAAGCCGGTGGAAAGATGCCATTTGTTTTCCTCCAGATAACGAACCAGAGTATCCACTGTGCGTTGAATATGCTTCTCAGGAACCAGTCCGAACATCAGTGCCAGGACATGGGCGGTTTGAGTGGGGACCGAAAGCCTGCCTGCGGGAGTAAAGAACTCCTCTGAAAAGGCAGTGCGGATGTTTTCATACAGCGCCTCATATGCCTTGGCATCCTCATCCTTCCCAATAATCCGTGCCGTCTTTGCCAGAAGCTGGGTAGAGTAGCCATAGTAAGCCGTGGCGCACAAATCATTGGGAGTTGCACCCAGATAGCTTCCTTCTTTGGCATCCAGAGCCAGCCAGTCGCCGAAATGGAAGCCCGTGTTCCAGTAAACGCCGTCCTTCGCAACCGAACGGATGTATTCCACCCAGGCCTTCATGCTGTCATACTGCTCTTTGAGAATTTCCTCGTCGCCGCTTGTAAGATACACTGTCCAGGGGCAGATAACGGCGGCGTCGGCCCACCCGCAGGCAGCGTAGTCTCCGGTGCCAAGGACATGGGGAACCACGTGGGGAACCCTTCCGTCAGCGGTTTGATCCGCAGCCATATCCCGGAGCCATTTTTTAAAGAAGGGAGCGGCATTCATATTGAAAAGAGCTGTGCCTGCAAAAACCTGGGCATCCCCTGTCCAGCCCAGACGCTCGTCACGCTGGGGGCAATCGGTGGGAACGTCCACGAAATTGCCCTTCTGTCCCCACAGAATATTATGCTGGAGCTGATTTACCTGCTCATCGGAGCAGTCAAAATGTCCCGTATCCTCCATGTCCGAATGAATGACAACGCCTTCGAAGGCGGAAGGATCCGGCTCACCGGGCCATTTTGCGATTCTTATATAGCGGAAGCCCTGAAAGGTAAAGGTGGGGGAATAGGTTTCCTTGCCCCTGCCCTTTAGGATATACACGATATGCTGCTTGGCGGAACGCAGGTTTTCTGTGTAAAAATTGCCGTCCTTATCCAGAATCTCGGCGTGGTGAAGTTCAACCCGGCTGCCCTCGGGGCCTTCCACGGCAAAGCGGACAAAGCCCACCATGTTCTGTCCGAAATCCAGAACCGTGTCACCTTCCGGTGTGCGGATAAGCTCAACGGGCTTTAACACCTCGCGGGTTCTCACAGGAACGTTTTCCTGTGGCAGAAGGGTGCTTTTGTCCCGTTCTGCAATGTAAACGGGGCCCCAGCCCGTTTCGTCAAAGCCGGGTTTATCCCAGTCCTCTTTTAAAAGGCGGGCGTCATAAAGCTCGCCGTCGTAGAGTTCACTTGAAAGGATGGGGCCGGAAGCCGTTTTCCAGGAGCTGTCGGTTTTAATTATCTCCTGTGAGCCATCCTTATAGCTAAGGTGAAGCTCCAGAATAAGAGCGGTCCTTTTGCCGTATTTTTCTCTGTTGCTTTCCAGCCAGCCTGCCAGATAGCCCTTGTACCAGCCGTTGCCTAACATGGCGCCCAGTGCATTTTCACCGGTCTTTAAAAGCTTAGTTACATCAGAGGTCTGGTACTGAAGCCTTTTCTGATAGGCTGTCCAGCCCGGCTTTAAAAGATCCTGATCCACCGGCCCGCCGTTTAAGCTTACGGCATACATGCCGTGGGCAGAGGCATACAGACGCGCCCGGACAAGGCCTTCTTTTACATGAAAGGCTTTGCGGAAAAGGGGGCTTTCAGAGCTGAACTCCGGATTGTCGTTGGGCTGAGCGGAAATAAAGTCGGCCTTCCAGGCATAGCCCTCTCCCAGAGCGGTTTCAAACCATTCCGGATTGCTCCAGGAGCTTTCGCCGCCTGTGTTGTCAAATACCTTAACCCTCCAGTAATACCGGGTTTGGGGCTTTAAGGCAGGGCCCTCATAGGGAACCTGAACGGATTTGCCGCCGGCTGCCTTTCCGCTGTCCCAGAGGGGAGCCAGAAAAAGATCGTCGGCAGAGGCGCAATCATAGGGAGCCTCCGTTACCTGAATCTGCCGTGCAGATTGAAGAATGTTCTTTTTATCCGAATGAAGTATCCAGCTGAAAACCGGATTTGAGCGGTTGATGCCCAGGGGCCTTTCCCGGCCCTCGCAGCGTAGTTTACTTATGGAAAGCATGATGTTCATTCCTTTCCGGCACGCATGGGAGGGGTTATAAGCCCGGTATCCTGCACGCCTTGTTTTCTTTAGGCTTGTTGCCTCTATAGTCATTATAGGCAGGCTCTGTCCGGGAGTATTAGAACAAAACCGCACCGGATTAGCACAAATCGGTTATAATTAAACAGGAAGACAGGCCCGTGTCTATTTGAACCAGACATAAAAGGCCATCGGCATTATTTGGGCAACGAGGAAAACCCGCCTGAAAAGAGCAAAACTAAAAGGAAGGCAACGGTACATGGAGACGAGAGGCAAGCATTACACCCTTTTGGATCAGGATTTTTATTTGTCTATCCTGCATTATGGCCACGAGCCCAAAACCCCCAGCCACTGCCATGATTTCTTTGAAATTGTGTTTGTGGACAAGGGATTTACCATGCACCGCATTAAGGATAAAATTGCCCTTCTTCTTCCGGGGGATCTGTTTGTCATTCCCCCAGGCGTTTACCATGAGTACTGGCGTTCCGTTAATAACAGCGTTTTCAATGTGGTTTTTTATCCTTCCGTGTTGGGGGAGGACTTAAATGAGCTTAAAACACTTCCCATGCTGCAAGGGATGTTTGATACCCAGGCTTCGGAGGAATGGCTTAAAATTCACCTTGCTCCCGGGAGCCGGTATGAGCTTTTAAAAACCCTGGAGCGAATACACAAGGAAACAGAAAAGCGGCCCGGGGGCTGGAAGCTCAGAGCCAAAGCCCTTCTGGTGGATTTTCTCATAGGAATGTCCCGTGCCTTTCAAAAGGACGAGCTTAAGTCCCGGGAGCGCTATGACGGAAGCCCGGCACCTGCCGCCGCCATTATGGCAACCCTGGAGCTTCCTGAAAGCAACCGGGGGCTTACCGTTGAGGAAATGGCCTCAGCCTCGGGCTACAGCACAACCTATTATTCCAGGCTGTTTAAAAAATTAACGGGTATCACTCCCTCGGCCTATTTGATTTCAATTCGTATGGCCGCTGCTGCCGAAATGCTTAAAAAGCCGGGAGCAACTGTCGCCAAAACCGCAGAGCTTCTGGGCTTTGACGATGTCAATTACTTCTCCCGACTTTTTAAGAAGGAAACCGGTGTCACTCCCCGGGAATTTCGTAACGGAGACGGGGAGGATTCTTAAAGAAAAGAGTTAAGAGCCAGAGTGTCTTATTGGGATCTCAGCGGTAGGCCAGCCAGCACTCGGGCAGCATGTCCTTCTCCGCCTCCAGAAGCTCTTTAATAATGGCGTCGGCGTCGGATATGGAGCAAACCAGAGGATCGGTGAGCATGGCTCTTCTTAAAAGCTCATAGCTTTTTTCGGCCACAGCCTGCGCCGTCAGCTCGTGGGTATCCAGAACAAGCTCCTCCATACCCCTTATGCCTCTGGGCATTTCGCCTGCGGGCAGGGGTTTGGGACCTTTCATATCCACCTTGCATAAAAGCTCAAGGAAGGCATCATCATTCATATTGGTGACCGCCCCCTGATTGAAGGTATTGATATGGAACTCCTTGCCCAGATTGCCCACCATGTTTTCAATGATATCGGTGGCATGATCCGGTCCCAGCACCGTCATGTAATCGGCGATGGGTGTTTTTCCTGTCAGGAAATCGTCCACCTGTTCAAACATGGCTCTGTGCCGCGCATACCGGGGCTCTGTTTCCCACAGGCTTAAAGGAGGAATAACCTGAGGCGCACTATTTCTTCCCTGCCAGAAGCGGACGTATTCCTTGGTGTGGCCCACCACGGTAGGTATGTAGCCAAAGGCCCTGTAAAGCTCGTAGCCGATGCTTTCGTTATAGGCCGCTTTTGCTCCGGTGTCGCCGCCTTCCGTTTCCTTGGCTGAGGACAGGCGGATGGACTCGGCGATTTGAGGCGTTATATCAACACCCTTGTATTGAGCCTTAATCATCCAGGTAAAATGATTTACTCCTGCTATTCGAAGGAGGAAATCACGATCTATTGCATCGGTGTACTCCTCCTTGCTCTTTATTAGGCCTGCCCGTTCGGCATAGCGTATTTTGGTATGGGGCATATGCATGGCATCGCAAAGTGCAAAGCTTTTTACATTGGGGGCATACCGCTTAAGGCCTATGCCGTTGACGGCCGTAGGATTAATATAATTAATAACCCAGGCCTCGGGACAAAGCTCCTCCACGTCCGAAGCGCATTCCAGGATAACCGGAAGTTCTCTCATGGCACGGAAAATGCCGCCGGGGCCTATGGTATCCCCTGAACACATCCGGATACCGTACTTTTCACTAATAGCGCAATCAATGCCACGGTAGCGCACAGATTGATCCGCAAAGCTTAAAACCACAAAATCCGCGTCCTTCAAGACATCCCGGCGATTGACGGAAGCCTCCACCTTAAGCTTGACTCCGTTGCTCTCAACCACACTTCTGGCCAGGGTCTCCATTTTTTTAAGCACGGCTTCATTGGTATCCACAAGAGCAAGAGTTCCATTGTTCAAATAGGGTGAATGAACCATCTGCCAGATGGCCTGCCTGCCGAAGAACAGGCTTCCTGCGCCGATGACAACGACCTTTGGGTAATTTTTCATGAGGTTGTCTCCTTCCAATAGGCTTCATACTGTTTTTTAAGTAGGGTGCTGAATTCATCCATTAACATAAATGGAGCATGCTTTACGTCACTAACTATACCCTCAGAAAGTGGAAAGGTGAATGTTAAAACGTTAACTTACCATGTCAAAAAGTTCGGTTTCGTGTATTTCACCTCATGGGGCCCTGCCGCTTCTGAATTTAAAGCAGGCGGCGCCCGCAGACCATTGCTCGGGTTCACCTGGAGAGCGCTTCTTTTTTATTGGCGCTTCTGAGCCATAAGGTACTATAATCAAAAG
>JAFADM010000160.1 GCA_023424865.1 Bacillota bacterium
GGAGGTAATTATCAGATGAAAACTAAAAAAATCTTTTCCGCGTTAATGGCCGCTCTTATCTTGTTTGCAGCTGTTCCTGCCTCAGCCTACGGGACGGCGGAGGATAAGGCAAGGGAAGAAGCAAACCCTGTGTATACCGTTGTTTTCGATCCCAACGACGGAAAGGACTACGGCTACAATGAAATGGCCAAGACGGAGGTTTCGTCGGGAGGAAAAATCACCGGGCTGCCCGAGGAGCCCGTAAGGCCCGGCTATGAATTTCTGGGCTGGTGCTATGCCTTTGATGAAGAGGATAACGGGCTTTTGTGGGATTTTGAAACCATGACCGTCGAGAATAATATGACCCTGTGGGCCGGGTGGAAGGAAAGCGATACCGGCGGAAACGGCAACGAGAACAACGGCGGCGAAAACGGCAGCGAAAATGGCAATGAGAACAATGGCGGCGAAAATGGTAATGAGAACAATGGCAGCGAAAGCGGCAATGAAAACAACGGCGGCGGAAGCGGCAATGAGAACAATGGCGGCGGAAGCGGCAATGAGAACAATGGCGGCGAAAGCGGCAATGAGAACAACGGAGGCGAAAGCGGCAATGAGAACAACGGCGGCGGAAGCGGCAACGAGAACAACGGCGGCGAAAGCGGCAATGAGAACAATGGCGGCGGAAGCGAGGTTGCCGTTGAAGAACAGGAATCGCCTAAAGGAAGCGGCGAGCTGGATAATGTGCCGAAAACAGGTTATACGGACAGCTCCAGTAGCTTTTTCCCAGTACTCTTCCTTTTATCCCTGACGCTGTTGTTACCCCTGGTGAAGCTAAGAGAAGAAAACCTTTAAGAAAGGACGGCGATAAGCAGTGAAAAAGCTAAGGAAGGTGCTTATCGCCTTCTTGCTTTTAGTATTGGTTTGTTCATCCATAAGCCTTACTCTTTGCGTGGTTGACTATTACCGTACTTTAGCGAAGATAGACACTATAAAAAAGCTTTCGCAAAAAACATCAAAGGAAAAGGAACCCGGGAAGTCTTTGGTGCTGCCCGGTACCGAGGGGTGTGACATGCCTTCTTCGGAAAGCGCAGTATTGCCTGAATTACAGGCGATGTATGAATTGAATGGGGATCTTGCAGGGTGGCTTGAAATAGAAAACACATTGATAAGCTATCCTGTAATGCAGAATCCGGAGGATCCCGAATACTATCTTGGACATGATTTTAATGGAATAGAAGATAAAAACGGCCTTCCCTTTCTCGATGCCCAATGCTCCCCGGAGCAATCCGGTGTTCTTTTGATACACGGGCATAACATGAAAAGCGGATTAATTTTCGGACAGCTCAAGAAGTATAAAGACGAGGCCTATTACAGGGAGCATCCTGTAATCCGGTTTTCCTCTCTTTACGAGAGCGGCGATTATGAAATTATTGCTGTAGTCCTCTCACAGGTTTACCAAAAGAGTAATACGGTTTTTAAATATTATCAGCTGGGGAATACCGGTACACAGCCGGGTTTCGATTCCTATGTTCAAAGTATAAAGGCCCTGGCCCTTTATGAAACGGGCCTTACCGGCCAATACGGAGATAAATTGCTGGTGCTCTCCACTTGCGACTCCTGGACCCAAAACGGCCGCTTGGCGGTGGTTGCCCGAAAAATGCCGTAGAAGCGGTTAATTGTGAATGATATGCCATGGGATAGCGGAAAACCGGCCGGAGTCGCCAAACGCCGTATTTAAACCTGTTCCTTTTTCCGGCCTTCTAAGGAAGCCTGAGAGAATAAAAGCTTATACCCTCAGCCTGAGAGAATAACAGCTTTATACCCTCTTTGGGGGATTGGAGTATACCATGTTAAGCTTTGATAGCATTGATGAAGTAAAAATAAAAATGAGCCTGTTTGAGAATCTGTATACCGGGATTAGGCTGGTGGAACCGGCGGAGAAAAGGGTTGCATGTATTGTGCACATGCAGCTGGAGCTGTTGCCTTTCTTATGTTATCCCTTCTGGGAAAGCGGCACCTTTTGCGAAAATTGCGTATCCTTGCGGGCAAGCAGGGAAAAGCGGATGCTCATGAAAATCGGAGGAAACAATAACGGCCTGTTTATGGTTTCCTCCGTACCGGTCCGCATAGGGGAGAAAAGCTTCGTGCTGGAAATGGTTCAGGATGTAACCGGCAGACTGTGCCTGGACGGAGGCGGGAGCTGTGAAAACCCTCAGATGCTTCTGGAATCGGTCACAAGACATGTTGACAGGCTGATAACCACCGATGATTTAACCGGCCTGTACAATCGCCGCTTCATGGACGAAAATCTCTCGAATGCCCTTGTCAAAGCGTTTCAAACAGGACGACCGTGTTCCGCCCTTTATGTGGATGTGGATTTTTTCAAGGAGATAAACGACACCTACGGGCATCAGGCGGGGGATTACGTGCTTAAAGGCGTGGCCGGGCTTCTCAGGGACAATACACGGGTAAAGGAAGGGTGGGCCGCCCGGTATGGCGGAGACGAATTCTTAATCTTTCTTCCCGACGTAGATAATGGGGCGGCAAGAAAAATAGCGGAGCGGCTGCGTGTAAAGGTTATGAATAAAGTCTTTCGAATAGGCGGAGGCAAGGTTCATTTAACCTGCAGCTTTGGTGTGCAAACCTATGAGACGAAGGCAGGGCAGGTGACAGCTCAGGCATTTCTTTCTATGGCGGATGAAAAATTGTATCAGGCCAAAAGCAGAGGGCGGAATCGGGTTGTTTAAGCTTTAGTTTTCGGCTCAGTACGCTTTTTCTGTAAGATGGAGCCGGTGATTTAAAAAAGTTATGGCGGAAAAGCCATACGGGAATAATAAAAAGACAACGGGAAATAGTGTTTAAGTATGGCGGCAAGATATAAAATTGTAGTGATTAAGGGCATTGGAGCCTGTTTTAAATAGGCATCTAATGGTAAATATAATGTAAATCAAATTACGTATAAAGGTGCTTTTTAAGCCTTTTTTAGAACAGGAGGAAAAATGAGCGGTATCAAAAAGTTAAAAACCAGGGATGAAATACCCCAGCAGGACAAATGGAACATCAGCCTTATGTATGAAACCCTTGAGGACTGGGAGAAGGATTTTTCACTGCTTAAGGAAAAAGCCCTTCTTTTACCCGGCTTCAGCGGGCAACTGGCGGATGCGGAAAAGCTGCTGGCCTTTTTCCGTTTGGACGAGGAACTGTCCCTTATTACTGAAAAGCTATATATTTATGCAAAAATGCGCTGCGACGAGGACACGGCCAACACCACCTTTATTGCCTTAAAGAACAAGATGGGTTCATTCTTGGCAGAGCTGGATGCACTGGGTTCCTTCTTCGTACCCGAAATATTGTCTTATCCGGAGGGAACCATTGAGAAGACCATTGAAAAGCTGCCTGAGCTCCAGCTCTACAGCTTCCGCCTCCAGAAAATTCTAAAGCTTAAGCCTCATACATTGGATGCGAAAAGTGAAAAGCTTCTGGCTTCCGTATCCGATTGCCTGTCTACTTCCGGGAATGTTTTCGAGCTCTTGTCCTATGCCGATATGACCTTTCCCACCATAAAGAATGAAGAGGGTCAGGAGGTGGAATTTTCCGAAAACGATTATTCGGTGTATCTAATATCAAAAAACAGAGAAGTCAGGCAGCAGGCGTTTAAGGCCCTTTATACCACTTACGGCAAATTTAAAAATACCTACGCCGCTCTTCTCATTTCTTCCGTGAAGAATGATGTTTTCGATGCAAAAACCAGGAATTACGCATCTACTCTTGAAAGTGCGCTAAAGCCTAACGACATACCCACAGAGGTTTACAAAAAGGCAATTGAGACCATTAATGCCAATTTGCCTGCTCTTCATCGCTATGTGAATATTAAAAAGCGCCTTCTGGGACTTGATGAAATTCACATGTATGATTTGTATGCCCCCGTCATTGATGTACCTGTTGAGCATATTGAGTTTAATGACGCGGTAGAAACCATAAAATCCGGTTTGAAACCACTTGGGGAAGAGTATCTTGGGGATTTTGAAGCCGGTATAAAAAACGGGTGGGTTGACAGGTATCCAAATAAAGGCAAGGCTTCGGGAGCCTATTCCATAAGCGGTTATAAAACGCTGCCCTATATTTTGATAAATTACAATAACCGTCTGAAGGATGTTTTAACCCTTGCCCATGAAATGGGCCATTCACTCCATTCCTTTTATTCCAACCGAACACAGCCTTATATTTATCACAGCTACACCCTTTTCTGCGCGGAGGT
>JAFADM010000583.1 GCA_023424865.1 Bacillota bacterium
CGCTCAATAAAGCCCATGGATTGAGCATTGTGTATAAGCCAGCCCAGCCCGGAATCCGCACCCATGCTTTCCGCGCCGATAAGCATTAAAAAGCTCATGGTCAGCCCTGTGCGAACACCCCTCATAAGGTTTGGGAATGCCGCGGGCAGCACAACCTTGAAAAAAACTCTCAGATTATCGGCTTTCATGGTCCGGGCGGCACGAATCAGGTCATGGTCAATATCCTTAATGCCCTGCATGGTGGTAAACAATATGGGCCAGAAGGCCGACCAGACAATAACAACATAAATCCCCTCCTCGCCGGGCCCCCGTACTATGACAAATACCGGATACAGAATAAAGGGAGGTATCTGGGACAGAAACTGCATAAGGGGCCGCAGAAATGCCGCAAGTCCGGGGAGGGCTCCGGCCAGTATAAATCCAACGGGAAGGGATACGCCAATGGATAGGCAAAAGCCGATGGCCACCCGTTTTAGGCTGATGGCAATATGTACGAATATCTTAAAGAAGGTCAGCTCCCTGCCTTCGTGAAGCACCTCGCTCACCGGCGGCACGAACAGGGGGTTGGTCCATCCGAAATGAGGAGCGAACTCCCAGATCAGGAGGACCAGCAGGAGAAGATAAAATCCCAGAAGCTTGTCATTGAGCTTTTTTAATACGCTTATCATAATCGGTTAACCTGCCCCATTTGAAATTTGGAAATAACTTTTATACATTCCGTTCTTCCCGATTCATTTGTTTGTGTTACATTACCCGCCAGCATAAGACGCCTCCTGTCCCTTCCGTACCATCTGCAAATAATCATCTGACACCGGCAAAGGGCAGCAAAACACTTTCCTTTGCCCAAAGCCTAAAAAGCCTCATTCTCCCTCTTTTATAATGGCATAGGTCGCCAGCCTTCCTATTTTCAGGGCGGAGAATCCCGAGGCAACCGGCCCGGTCAGAAAAGCAAGGAGGAAGCCCCCGGTTAGGAGAAAAGCCGTTTTACCCGGTGAGGGCTGTAAAAAAGGCATTTTGACCATGAGGCTTAGAAGTGGATTAAAGCAGAAGTACAACAGGCTCAGGAAGGCCGTACCCGTCAGGGACCCTATCAGGCTTATGAGGGCCGCTTCGGTTAGGATAATGGCTCCTAGCCTTCCACGGGTTGCCCCCAGGGCCCTTAAGATACCAAATTCACGTTTTCTTTCATTCAGGGTGACCGAAAAGAGAATAGCCAGAACCACAACCACCAGCACCCAGAGGAAAACGATTAACAGGCTAATCAGTATAAGCAGGGACTGAAGATTTTCCGCAATGCCGCTTATCATAGCCTGGGGAAGGACCACACCCACGCCTTCACTGCGAAAGCCTATCCGGACGGATCTTGCAAAGGCTGCCGTAGCATAGCCGCTTTTTAATGACACGGCCAGTGAGGAAACAGCCTCCTTGATATTAGGAATAGCGGTACCGCCCAACAGGACATAATCGTCAAGAGAGGCCCTGGCCGCAGTCATATTCATAAATACGGAGCTGTCAAAGCCCATACCTGTGTTCTCCAGCTTGGCGGCCACTTTGTATTTTTTATAGAAAAAGGAAAGCTCATCCCCTGGCTTAGCCTCCACGCTGTAGCCTACCACCACATAATCGTCGGGCAGGCTTTGGTTAAGCTGACCGGCAAGCCAGGGAGAAATAACAAAATCCGTCTCGGGATTATAGCCGATTATCTGGACAGGAACAGAGCAGTGCTCCGAGTTAAGTGAAGCAATAAAAAGCTGGGGCGACACTCTTTCTATGCCCTCAACCGCCGTAAGGCGCTCCACCAGGCCGCCGTCAAAATAAAAGGAGCTCGGTTCACCCCGCAAAAGCGCGCTTTCAACATCGGACTCATAGCCAGAGGGCACAATAAGGGCATCCGCCCCCAACCGGGCGGACATGCTGCCGGTTCCGTTTAACAGGCATACCGCCAGTATGGAGCCTCCTGTCACGATAAAGGAAAGCATAAAGATAAGGACTGTAAGGCTGAAGGAGCGAAACGGCCTGCATTTGATATTTTGAAGCGAAATAATAAAAGGTGTCAGCTGCTGCCTGCCCATTTTAATCCCCTCCTCTCAAAAATTACCTGCGACCAGCCACGGATGCATGGGCGAGCAAGCAGGCTATGCCTGCGACCAGCCCCCCCCCCTCTCCAGTATTTCATAATAAAAAGAGACTAAAATGCATTTGCCTTTTAGTCTCCGGTTGACCAGTAAACCAGTGTTTACATATTATTTATATATGAATTATATGTTTTAATAATAACGGATAATCTACCCTTTTGTCAACCACTTTTTAAAATTCATCTGCTCCGATTATGTCTGTTTAAAATTTCTAAAAAGGAACTCTGGACACGCTTTCCGCATATGCTTTAGGTAGGTCTATCTGGCAAATCCAGTCTCTTTTATACTGCCATGGCATTTCATTAAGAAAGGAAAACATCTATGATAAGCTTTGAAGAAAATCTGTCGGACAGTACCCTTTCTTCTGCCTCCAGCTGTCCGGGGCGAATAAAAAAATTCGGCCATCCCCTGGCCTATGTCTGCAATGCGGGTGACGGAACCGTCTCCGTAATTGATATGGTTGATGGCGTGAAGCTTCTTGATATTCCTGTTGGCGAAGGTCCTTTATCTTACCCCTATACCATTGCCCTCAGCCCGGATAGTACTTCAGCCTATGTAACCACCTTCAATGACGGCGGTATTTCCATACTGGAGCTGTGGCAGAACAAGACGGTTAAGACCCGTATCGTAGGCGGAAATCCGGCAGGAGTGGCGGCATCCCCCAACGGACTATTCATTTATGTGGTGCTGTTTTCGGAACCGGTGCTGCTTGTTCTGGATTCCCGTACCTTGGAAGAAATTCAAAGAATAGACCTCCCGGCTCCCGGTTTTCAAATTTCGGTTTCCGGCAGTGGAGCCTATGCCTTTATAACTCTCCATGCAGAGGGACAAACCGCTCTTGTGGATCTGTCCTTAAATACGGTGCTCAAGGTTATTGAAACAGGGGCCGGTGCAGAAACCGTCGTCTTTGCTCCCAACGAAGCTTTTGCTCTGGTTACCAACGAGGACGAAAACACCCTCACTCCCATAAATACGCACCTTGCCTTGGCCGGTAAACCCATCGCCACGGGCGGAAGGCCGGTAGGCCTTGCTTTCATCAGGGAAGGCAAGGAATTTCTGGTGGCCTGCCGTGATGAAAGGGCTGTATGTGTTTACGATGTTGCCATGCGCTGTGAAAAAAGCCGTGTAGAGGTTGGCAACGGCCCTTACGGACTTGCCGTAAGCAAGTCACGTCCCCTGGCGGTGACTGGAAATCAAAGTGACGGTACGGTATCCGTTATTGATATTCAGACAGGAAGCGTCACACATACGGTTAATGCAGGCAGTCTTCCCGTATTTATGGCCATCCTTGACTAAAACCTTTTAAGGCTTGATACAGGCTGATCTCCAAGCCTCCTATATGAAATAGAGTATTGAAAAGCTGGAGCTATTGCAGTATGCTTCCAGTAAGAGCGCTTAATTTCCATGCGCCAAAAAACACAATACTTTTTAATTGAGGAGGATAAATCCGGTGAAAAACTGCAAAC
>JAFADM010000592.1 GCA_023424865.1 Bacillota bacterium
TTCTCTGTCGCCATAATATCCTCCGTAAATCGTTCTGATTTGCACACCTTGAAATCCTTCCAACAGCAGCAATCCGAAGAATAATAACATAGAAAAAAACACATTTCAATAGGATTTATTCTACTTCAAATTGTAATTGGGTTTAATTGAGAGCTGGAGTAAAAAATAATGGTAAATATTTCAGGTTCTTTTAAGGTTCGGTTGCTATACTGGGATACGAAATAAAAAAGAAAGGACGGACAAATGAATGAAAAGAAAATTCCTACCCCTTTTTATGACCTTATCGATGCTTATCACCCTTTTACCTTCCACACTTCAAGTTGGTGCGGCAACCGAAACTAAAATTTTTCTCTCCGACACCGGTATAACGGTAGATGGTTCTGCGGCATCTACAAGCTCATCCAGTTATGTCTATACAGGAGCAGACATTATCTATTATGAAGAGGGCCATGACAGCTCCTACGGCGAGGGCACGGCCGCCGATGCCCATTCGGCGGCGGAAGCTGCCGCCCATACAGTTGTAACCATAACCGAGGCAGGCACCTACCGCATCAGCGGAACGCTTTCCAAAGGCCAAATAGCTGTTGATCTCGGAAGTAGTGCAGCTACAGACCCGTCGGCGGTAGTGACCCTTATACTGGACGACGTAAATATCACCTCAACGGTAGCACCTGCTATTATTTTTTACAATGTATATGAATGCGGTGTTGTGGACGAAGCCACTGCCACAGGTACTGTAGACACAACTGGTGCCGGAGCCAATGTTGTTCTGGCCGACGGCTCGGTGAACTATGTTAACGGCTCTTATGTGGCGCGCATTTATAAATCCGGCACAACAAAAAAGCTGCATAAATATGACGGCGCGTTCTATTCAAAAATGTCCATGAATGTGTCGGCAGAAAGCGCCGGAACCGGCAAGCTCTATATTACCGCTGAAAACGAAGGTCTGGATTCGGAGCTTCATCTTACCATTAACAGCGGCAATATCTTTATCGAATCTCAGGACGACGCCATTAACACCAATGAAGACAATGTTTCCGTTACGACCATTAACGGCGGTTATCTTTACATAAACGGCGGCCTGGGATCAGAAGGCGACGGTATTGACTCCAACGGCTACCTGGTTATCAACGGCGGAACCATTATTACTCTTGCCAATGGCCGTACCGGCGACGGCGGCATAGACGCGGACAAGGACATTCTCTTAAACGGGGGGACCGTTATTGCCCTTGGAAGCAGGAACGATACGGCAAGCGCCTCCTCCTCCCAGCCTTATATGGAGCTGACCTTTGCCAGCACAAAAGCCGCAGGCACACTCATCCGCATCGTGGACAGCAATGGCAGTGAGCTTTTAACCTTTTCACCACTAAAGGAATATCAGAGCTTCACCTACACCTCTCCCAGCCTTAAGCTTAATGAAACCTACCAGGTGTATTCCGGTGGATCCGTATCCGGTGTCTCAGCAACCAATGGCCTTTATACTAAAGGCGGTGTCTATACCGGCGGTACCCTCCAGCAGTATACCGGCAACGCCACCGGTATGATGCCCGGCATGGGCGGCGGACAGCCTCCCCAAGGCGGGGCCCCAGGCGGGAACATAGCCCCTGGCAGCAATTTAACCTCTGGAGCCATCGGGTTCCCCGGAGGCAACTTAACCCCTGGAGCCATTGGCTTACCGGGAGCTAATTCAACCCCCGGAGCCATCGGCTTTCCGGGAGGCAATTCGACTCCTGGGGCTATTGGATTGCCCGGCGGACAGCCTCCTTCGGATGGAATGCTCCCTTCACAAAATGGCGGACAGGGTGGCGCTGCTGACGGAGGCAGCCAAACAGCCGAAACGGAGCAGGGATCTGTGGACTTTGTACTCACTCAGCAAATTAAAAGCTTCTCCGGTGTTTCCGATTCCGCTGATGCTTCTGAAAAAACACGGGTAACCTTCTCAGTTAATAACGGCAGCGGAATGACTGATGTACAGGAGGGCCAAGCCCCTGCGCTTTCCGGCATAACGGTGAAGGACTTAACAGGCAGTACGGCTTCCGTTCCAACAAGTGACATACAGCTTACCATCACCGATGTTCCCTCGGAAAACTATTCAAAAACCTGCATGCTGTCCGACGGCGCAGAGGCCATTGCCGCCCTTCTTCCATCTGAAGCCGGTACCTATCAGCTGACTTTGTCCGTCGTGAGCAGCAATGAGAGCTATACAGGCACCAGCCAATGGCAATTTACAATTGGAAGCCTTCCCTTCACGGATGTAAGCACAAACAGCAAGTACTATAACGCCATTCAATATGTCTATGAGAACGGGCTCATCGTGGGCACGTCCACCAGCCTTTTTTCGCCGGATATGACGGTTTCCAGAGGCATGACGGTAGCCATCCTTGGAAGGCTTGCTTCCGCAGAAAAAAGTGAAACAAGCAATTATACCGATATTTTGTCTGGAAGCTGGTACTCCTCATATATTGGATGGGCGGTTAAAAAAGCCCTTATCAGCGGTTACGGAAACGGAAAATTCGGACCGGACGACGCTGTAACCCGTGAACAGATAAGCCTTATTATTTATAATTATGCAAAGGCCTATGGCATTGAGCTCAAAACTGGAACCTTAAGCTACACTGATACAGCATCCATCTCCTCCTGGGCAAAGGAAGCGGCGGCGGCCTTACGGGCCACAGGACTTCTTGAAGGGATTACCGAAGGCAATGCCTTCAAAGCCGCTTCTCCGCTGACACGGGCAGAATTTGCCGATATACTTTACCGCCTCAGCCAGTTGAACCAATAGCCAAAAAGTATCTCCTTTTTTAAACCTCTAAAACCAAAAGGAGGGGATAAGTCCATAAAATAAGACTTATCCCCTCCTTCCTTATTGGCAGCCATTTGCGTAAGCAAATCGGACTGAACGGGAGGGGGGCTCGACGCCCCAGAGCTTTTGATTCAGGCACAGTAGTATGGGAGCAGGCCCAGGCCTTTAATGAAGGCTCTGCGCCTGCTCTTTAGCCAGCTTACTAAAAGCAAAATAATAGTTATTAATGTTTCCGGTTTTAATAAATCCGTCCTCAAAAAGCGCTTTTTCAATGACGGGATAGGTTTGGGGCAATGCCGTGGTAATAAGCCTTCCGCCTTCCTTAAGCCTCCGGCCAAGTCTATGGCAGGTTTCTTCCAGCTCCGCCACCTTATCCGTTTCGCTTTCAAGAACAACCAAATCAAAGTCCTCCTCGGGAAAAAAGCTTTCCACCTCATCAGGAAGGCCGAAAAGGCTTTTCTTACAAACAGAGGCCAGATCGGGAAGGTTCAACGGATTATCCGCCAGGTAATTGAGCTCAACATGAAACTGCCCTGTTCTCCGGTAACCGTTTTTTATCTGAAGAAGGCTGGCCCCGCAGGTGCCTCCTGTCCCCAGAAGCTTTACAGGCTCACTGCCATAGGCAGCATATTCGGCCAGACCTACCACATTAAAATCAATAAAACCCACAGGCCAGGAATGAACACCGAATTTTCTGTAAAACAAATCCCTGTTTCGCACGGGAAGATTGTTCTTTGCATATTCCGCGTTAAAGGTAACCGAACCGAAGTGATGAACAAAAGTGTCCTTTGCCAGAATAAGCTTCATGCCCCTTCGCCGGAAGGTAAAGCCAATGGCGTCGTCATCATAAGCTCCGGGATTAAAATCCTCGTCAAAGCCGCCTATAGCCTTTTGAAGCTCGGTTCTGAAAAGGCAGGTGTAGGTTACGAGTCTCATTTTTTCCTCCCAGAGCCCTGGATTGCTCTGGTTATAGGCAGCCGCCAAAACCTGCATCTCCTCCAGGGTTTTGTAGCCCAGATCCACCTGCTGGAAATTGGAGGAATAGCTGCAAGCCGGTACCACCATGGCTATGGACGGATCGGATTCGGCGCAGGCCACCAGGTTTTTAAGCCAATGGGTTGTAACAACAATATCATTGCTGAGGTTCAGGGTGTATTTCCCCTCTGCGATGCGAAAACCGTGATTAATAGCTTTGTCCACGCCAATATTGGTTTCAAAGCTTATCTTTTTCTCATGTGGAAGACTGTTGAAATACTCTTCCGTTCCGTCTGTGGAGCCGTTATTGATGGTAATAAGCTCAAAATCCACGTCCTGGGTGTATTTGTACAGGCTTTCTATGCATAGCCGGGTATAGTCCAGGTGATTGTAGGCCAGAACCACAACGGTTACTAAAGGAATCTTATTTTCCACATTTATCCACTTCCTTTTTATTTCATAAATTTATACTTCTGCTATACAGAACCTTTTGTACTGGGTTTACCGTCATGCTTTTTCCGGCAAGCCTACCTTGTTGCATAACGTCCTAAGAAGCTACGAAAGGTTTCCGCCATATAGTGAAGCATTTCTTGTGTCAAACCGGGGTAAACTCCAACAAAAAAAGTATCCTTTAATACCTTGCCGGTATGGGGCAAATCCCCTGCCGCCCTGTAGGTTATCTCTTTATACGCCGGATGACTTAATATGTTGCCTGCAAAGAGCATGCGAGTTTCAATCCTGTTTTCCTCCAGCCAGGTTACAAGCTCTCTGCGAGTAAAGGGGGCGTCATCACGAAGGGTAATGGGAAGGCAGAACCAGGAAGGATCCGCATCAGGCAGTGATCGTGGCAATATGAGAAAATCCTCGTATTCTGCTAAAACGGTACGCAGAAAACGGAAATTTTCCTTTCGCCTTGCCGTAAACTCCGGAAGCTTCCCAAGCTGCACAAGCCCCATGGCGCATTGAAGATCCAGCGGTTTTAAATTATAGCCGATATTGCTGTAGACGTATTTGTGATCGTAGCCGTCGGGCAGACCGTCGTAATGGTGATCGTACCGGTGTCCGCATGCTCCAAGAGGGTTCTCCTCCCCTGTACGGCAATAGCAGGCTCTTCCCCAGTCCCTTATTGAAAGGGCTTGCCGGTAAAGGTTTCCATTATTTGTAATAACAGCTCCGCCTTCACCCATGGTCATATGATGGGCGGCATAAAAGCTGAAGGTGCCAAAATCTCCAAAGGTGCCGCAGTATTTCCCTTTAAAGCTTGAATCCAGGGCATCGCAGGAATCCTCCACAACAAACAGTCCCCGTGCTCTGGCAAAATCCATTACCCTGTCCATGGGAGCAGGGTTTCCCAGGGTATGGGCAAACACCACCGCCCGGGTCTTTTCGCTTAAAGCCTTTTCAAGAAGCTCGGGATCCACATTGTAGGTATCCGGCTCCACATCAACAAACACCGGCACAAGTCCGTTTTGAAGAATGGGATTCAAGGTCGTGGGAAAGGCAAGAGCGGTTGTTATCACCTCATCCCCGGGCTGCAGGCGGCCCTGAACCTTTGGTGAGCACAGGGCGCTTATGGCAAGAAGATTGGCGGATGAACCGGAGTTGGCAACCAGTCCATGCTTCACTCCCAAATAGCCTGTCAGGGCTTTGATAAAGGCATCCCCCTTTTCGCCCAGGGTCAGGTGAAAGTCCAGAAGGCTTTGCGCCATCGCCGTCATTTCACGGTGATCGTACACCCTGCCTGCGTAATGGACCCGGCTTTTTCCCGGGATGAACACTTTTTCTGAGTCCTTCAGCTTATAGAACTCTTCTATTTTAGCATTAATGTCATCACGTAACTGCTTTTCAGGGGTCAGCTCCCCTTTTCCTTGAGCTTCCAAATCCATGTCCTCCTGTTGCCTATTTGCTTTCCCATAAGGCATGCTGCAAGCGTAATTCTTCTTTCAGACCTTTTCCTTGAGAAGCCTTATTAAGCTGTCACTGACAAAATCCACATCCTCCGTTGTCATGTTGGCGGCAGAAGGAAGGGAAATCCCCTGTCGTTCCACCTTGGCAGCCACCGGGTTTTCAAAACGCTGCTCAAATACAGGAAATCGGCTCATCTGCGGAAACCCAGGGCGGGCATGAATATTCAGTTCCTTAAATCCTGCCAAAATACCGTCACGCTGCTGCCTTGTTACATCTTCAAGGAGGAGGGAGGGATAGCAGTAATTGCTTTTGCAATCCTGCTTTTCTTTTATCAGCTTAATTCCGGGGACCTCAGAAAGCCGTTCATCATAACGCTGAAACAGTTCTCTTTTTTTCTCCAGAAGCTCCTCCACTCGGGATAGCTGAGCAAGTGCCAGAGAAGCTGCTAGATTGCCCATGGTATACTGATAGCCCAGACTGTCGCTCCAAAAAACAGACTGGCTGTCTGTTCTTCCCATATTGGATAAAAGAGCGGCTTTCCGATACACCTCTTCATTATCGGTAAGGAAGATACCTCCCTCCCCGCTCACGGTGAGCTTGGCGCCCTGAAAGCTGAAGCAGGCGGCGTCTCCGAAGGTTCCAACCTTGCGGCCCTTATAAAGAGCGCCAAGTGCCGGTGCTGCATCCTCTATAACAGCAAGGCCGTATTCTTCGGCAATTTCCAGAATAGGATCCATATCCGCGGGATGGCCGAAGGTATGTACCAGCATAATGGCTTTGGTATGAGGGGTTAGGGCTTTTCTTACGCTGTCGGGGTCAATGGTCCAGGTGTCGGGTGTGATGTCCGCAAAAACACATTTTGCGCCGGTGTAGGCTATGGCGTAGGCCGTGGCAACCCAGCTGAAATCCGTTACTATTACCTCGTCCCCCTCCTTTAAGCCGAGGGAGGCTGCAGCCAGATGAAGCGCCTGGGTACAGCAGTGGGTTGCAATGGCATACCGTACTCCCAAATACTCTGAAAAAGCACTTTCCAGTTTTCTGACATAACCGTCATAGTTCTCATACCAGCCGTTTTTAACGGCATCCAGAACATTGGAAACTTCCTTTTCCGTAATGGACGGCCCGGCAAAGCTGATCTTTTTAT
>JAFADM010000026.1 GCA_023424865.1 Bacillota bacterium
GGATCATAGCTGGAAACGGCTTTAATAAGGCCAATGGTTCCGATTGAAATATAATCGTCGGACTCGGATGCGCAAGCGGAATACTTTCTTGCGACATGTGCAACCAGTCTTAAATTGTGCTCGATAAGCATATGACGGGCGTTTTCATCGCCTTCGCGGCATGCTTCCACATATTTTTGTTCATCCTGAGCTGAGAGTGGCTGGGGAAAGGATTGGGGGCCTGTGATAAATCCGGCCAGCAGGTATTGGGACAGAACCCTTGTACACAGTTCCTGAAAAAGCGCGAAAAACATCGTGACACCTCGTTGTACTTTGCTGCCATAATTAATATATGCAACGGGCTGAGCTCCTGTCACACTCTTTTCCGATAAAATTGAAAAGAATTTTGAATCTCTCATATCCTGTATAAATATGCAAGCGGACTTGAAAATCATTCATTTTAAAGCTTTTTTTGCAAGGACTTGATTTTTATCCTGCAAAACTATATTCTTATTACTGATGCAGCTTTATTCTAGCCTGATAGAGCAATAAAAGCCGCAATAAGTATCCCACCGGCTGCCGACATCAATGAATGTTTGCGGTCCCCGGGAGCCTTGTTATTTCGTAATAAAAATAGGGGGATTATATGGAAAATCTAATCAAGGGCATGAAGGATAAGTATAACACGTTTAGTAAAGGTCAAAAGCTTATCGCCACATATATTATTGATCATTATGATAAAGCCGCCTTCATGACCGCTGCCAAGCTGGGTGAGGAAGTAGGAGTAAGTGAATCCACCGTTGTCCGCTTTGCCATTGAACTTGGTTATGACGGCTATCCCAAGCTTCAAAAGGTATTAAGAGAAGTTATCAAAAGCAAGCTCACCTCTGCTCAGAGGCTTGAGGTATCCTATGCCCAAATTGATCCTGACAGTGTTTTGAAAAGTGTTCTGCAATCCGATATGAATAAAATCCGGGCAACCATGGAGGAAGCCAATACATCCACCTTCAACGCTATAGTGGAGGAAATTCTGAATGCGGACAAGATCTACATTCTGGGAGTCAGAAGCTCTGCGCCGTTGGCCAGCTTCCTGGGCTTTTACTTCAACCTTATTTTCGAGAATGTCCGGCTTGTACATACTACCAGCGTCAGCGAAATGTTCGAACAGATTGTCAATGCAAAATCCGGAGATGTGGTTATGGGGATAAGCTTTCCCCGCTATTCCAAAAGAACCTCCAAGGCAATGGAGTTCGCAGGCAATCAGGGAGCAACCGTCATCGCCATTACCGACAATGAAACCTCTCCTCTTGCAGCATGCTCCAAATACTGCCTCTTTGCCCGAAGCGACATGGCTTCCTTCGTAGATTCCCTGGTTGCACCCTTAAGTGTTATTAATGCGCTTATTGTAGCCATTGGATTAAAGAGGAAAGAAAAAATTCATCATACTCTGGAAAAATTGGAGAAAATATGGGATGAGTACCAGGTCTACGAGAAGGATGAGCATCATGGCGAGCTGGAAAACGATTAATCGCCTGCAAAAATCCGGAAAGGTGACAAGCCTGTCTTTACACACGCTCGAAAAGAGGTTACTGCCATAAATGGGAAATAGAATAGGAATCATCGGGGCCGGCGCTGCCGGCCTGTTGGCTGCCGGCCGGGCAGCCGAGCTGGGGAAGGAAGTGGTGGTTTTTGATAAAAACCACCGTCCCGGCAGAAAACTCCTTATTACCGGCAAAGGAAGATGCAATATTACCAATGCCTGCGATACGGACGAGCTTATGGCCAATATACCGGGCAATGGACGGTTTCTTTATTCTGCCTTGAGCCGCTTCGGTCCGTATGAGATTATGGGCCTGTTTGAAGAGAACGGCGTCAATGTGAAAACGGAAAGAGGAAACAGGGTTTTTCCCGTTTCCGACAAGGCTGCCGATGTGGTGGACGCCCTGTTTCGGTATGCTAAAAACAAAGGTGCTTCCTTTCGTTTTAATACGAGGGTTGAAAAACTGGATGTGGCCGAGGGGCAAGTAAGAGGTGTCCATTTATCGGAGGGCGGCTATGAAGAGCTGGATTCGATTATTGTGGCGACCGGTGGCCTTTCGTATCCCTTGACAGGCTCAACAGGGGATGGTTACCGTTTTGCCCGGGACTCGGGGCATGAGGTAACAGGTTTGAACCCATCTCTTGTTCCTCTTGAAACAAAGGAAGACTGGGTAAAAAGCCTCCAGGGCCTTTCCCTGAAAAACGTGTCGCTTTCGGTTTACGATACGGCAGAACAAAAGGTATATGAAGAGCTGGGTGAAATGCTTTTTACTCATTTTGGCGTTTCCGGCCCTCTCATTTTAAGCGCAAGCCGTCATATTCTGGATTTCGGCTATCGTGATGCCCGGCTGAGTATTGATCTTAAGCCCGGCCTGGATGAGGAGATGCTGGATAAAAGGCTTCAGAGGGATTTTGCCAAGTATTCCCGAAAGCAATTTGCCAATGCTCTTGATGAGCTTTTACCCAAAAGCCTCATACCGGTTTTTGTTACGCTTTCAGGCCTTGAGGGCGAAAAGCCCGTTCACCAGATTACGAAAGGGGAGCGCCTGGGCCTTGTTAAGCTTTTAAAAGCGCTGCCGCTGACCGTATCCCGGGCAAGACCCGTGGACGAGGCTATTGTCACTGCGGGAGGCGTTTCTGTGAAGGGGATAAACCCCTCAACCATGGAATCGCGCCAGGTAAAGGGACTCTTTTTTGCCGGAGAGGTGTTGGATGTTGACGGTTACACCGGGGGCTTTAATTTGACCATTGCTTTTTCAACAGGCTATACCGCAGGCAGCCGGGCCTGAAAACAGGCCGGCTTATTTCTTCCGCACCCTGGCAGCCTTAAATTGTTTCCTTGGCACTTCTGGCCATTGGGTTGCGGGCAAAACCCGCTTTATCGGGTATGATTTAAAAACGACATGGGAACAATGTCCGTGAGATTCATTAATTCCTGGATTTCAGAGTTTAGGAGTGAAATTTCATGGACATTTTGTTAAAGGTTCTGTCGGCAATCATGCTGGCTGTATTGCTTTCGGTTCAAGCTGTCCTGGCTGTAGCCCACAGGGGGGACGGAGGCAGCGACGGACTTAACGGAAGACCGGTATCGGCATACGAAACCACCATAAGGCGTGGCTCCGTCACGTTAAACAGCCTTGGAACATACAAGCCTAACAGTGCTTCAGTTTTAATTAACGGTGATCTGTGGAAAACCGTTGATACCTTTCCTGTCTCAATGGATGTGGCCCACGGCGATGTCATTGAAATTCGGGTGGATAAGGATGCTCCTTCTTTTTATATTTATCTGACTCAACGTTCAGCGGCTTTCGATACCGATACAAAGCCCGGTACTATCCTGATTCGGGCCGGTATTAACCGGATTTTCAAGGTTGTCATTAAGAAATGACGACCTTTATTTATATTCCGCTATCCAAAGCTCCCAGCAGGTGAGATTTTGGCGCACATTACTTGTTATGAAACCATCTTTGCTTTATAATCAGAACGTGTATTGGACTTGGAGGTTAAAGCATGAAGGCGATTCAAATTGCTATTGACGGCCCTTCCGGGGCGGGGAAGAGCACCCTGGCTAAAAAGGTGGCTGAAAGACTTCGCATAGCGTATCTGGATACGGGAGCCATGTATCGGGCCGTAGCCTTGAAAGCTCTCAGAAAACAACTGGAGCTGGGGGATGCGGAAGCAGTGGGAGCCATGGCCCAGGCGACGGAAATTTCGGTGGGCTTTAATCCCCAGGATAACTCACAATCGGTTTTTCTCGACGGTGAGGATGTTTCAGGTCTTATAAGGACACCGGAGGTTGCCCTGGGAGCTTCGAAAGTGGCAGCTCACCCGGCGGTGCGCAGCCGTATGGTAGCGCTTCAGCAGGCCCTTGCAGCAAAGCAGAGTGTGGTGATGGACGGCCGGGATATTGGTACCCATGTTCTGCCTCAGGCAGAAATTAAAATTTTTCTGACAGCCTCCGTGGAGGAGCGGGCGAGAAGGCGTTATGAAGAGCTAGAAGAAAAAGGACTTCTCAATAAAACCTTTGAAGAATTAAAAAAAGAAATTGAGGATAGGGACTATAACGATACCAACCGGGCTGTTTCACCCTTAAGGCAGGCACCGGACGCCATCCTTCTGGATACCAGCGGATTTAGTCTTGATAAAGCAATGGAACGCCTGTTGCGAATTATAGAAGAAAGGTTAAATAAAGATGCTGTATAAATTTGGAAGAGCTCTTTTTCAGCTGTATTTCTTTCTTTTTCATCGGGTTAATGTGGAGGGCAGGGAAAAAATCCCTAAAACCGGTCCTTTGCTTATTTATGCCAATCATCCCAATGTCCTTGATATGTTTCTGCTGGCAGTCAATATGCCCCGGCAGGTCTATTATATGGCTAAGGCGGAACTCTTTGAAAACTGGTTTTTGGCCGCTATTCTGCGTGGCCTGGGGGCTTTCCCCGTGAATAGGGGAAAGGGAGATATCGGGTCGGTTAAAACTGTTTTGAAGCTGTTAAAGGCTGAAAAAACAGTTGGGATTTTTCCCGAAGGCACGCGCTCCCGAGGTAAGGATCCTAAAAGGCGAAAAGGTGGGGCAGCACTTTTTGCCTATAAAACCGGAGTCCCTGTGCTTCCGGTAGGAATTGACGGCAATTTTAAGCTTTTTGGGAAGCTGAGAATGGTAATTGGAGATCCCTTCGTCCTTGAAAAGCCAGGGGATGGACATCCCACCAAAGAGGATCTCACCGCAGCTACCGGTGAAATCATCGACAAAATATATGCCCTTATCGGTAAATAGCTTTTTCGCCTGAGAAAAGGCAAAAATATTCAATTATATTGAAAGGATTAACAGATTAGTGGATATAATAAGAGCCAAGAACGCCGGCTTTTGCTTTGGAGTGGATAAGGCGGTTAAGCGGGCTTTTGAACATAGCGAAGAGGATAAGGTTTTTACTTACGGTGAACTCATCCATAATCAGCAGGTCATTGATGAGCTTTCCCGAAAAGGCATACGGGCTGTATCCCGGGTTGAAGAGCTCAGCGAGGGCGATAACGTAATTATACGTGCCCATGGCATCGGGGAAGGCACCTATGAGGACCTTGAAGCAAGAAAAGTTAAAATTCTTGACGCAACCTGTATTTATGTAAAAAGAATCCATGAAATTGTCAAAGCCAAGCACCGGGAAGGCTATCAGATCATTATTGCAGGAGATGCCAGCCACCCTGAAGTTATCGGAATTAATGGCTGGTGCCAGAATGAAGGAATAATCGTATCTTCAGCCGATGAGATTGAAAGTTGGGAATATCAGGATAAAAAGGTTTGTATTGTTGCGCAAACAACCTTCAAAATGGCGAAATACGAGGATATTTGCGAAGTTATCAAGAAAAAGTTTGCATTCGTATTAAAATTTGATACAATATGTAATGCAACTGTGTTACGGCAGACCGAGGCCGAAAAACTGTCTCGGAATGTGGATATCATGATTGTAATCGGAGGTCGTAACAGTTCAAATACGCAGAAGCTCTACGAGATATGTTCGGTTAACTGTCCGGAAACCTATCTGGTTGAAAGTGCAGATGAACTGCCCGACATAAAAAAAGAACTGAAAACAGTGGGGATTACCGCAGGGGCATCCACGCCCGAGTGGGTAATCAAGGAGGTTATCTTTCACATGGAAGATTTAAGCAGGCAAGAAGGCGAAATTGATTTTAGCAAGGCCTTGGAAATGACTTTTACTGAATTGAGAACAAATGAAGTCGTAAAGGGCAAAATTATCGGATACAACACTAATGATGTATTCGTGGATTTAGGGTACAAGGCCGATGGTCTCATTCCCTTAGAGGAATTTTTCGACGATCCGGAATTTGATCCCGAACGCGACTTAAAGGCCGGCAAGGAAATCGAGGCAATTGTTGTTAAGATCAATGACGGTGACGGTAATGTAGCCCTTTCCAAAAAGAAAGTGGATGCCATCCGTGGTTTTGAAATTGCCGAGGAAGCTTTTAAGAATCATGAGCCGGTGGAAGCACTTGTCAAGGAAGTCGTAAAAGGCGGAATTGTGGCGGATTTCAAGGGCGTTCGCGTTTTTGTTCCTGCTTCACAGGTCAGTGACCGTTTCGTAAAGGATTTATCACCTTATGTTGGGAAGAAAATAAAGCTTCTCATCACCGAAATGGCTAACAGACGTCGTGTTGTCGGGTCCTCCCGTACGTTGATTGAAGAAGCTAAGCAGAAGCTGTCCGATGAATTCTGGGAAAGCGTGGAGCTTGGCAAGGAATATACCGGTACAGTCAAGAGTCTCACCAAATTTGGTGTATTTGTAGACCTTGGCGGCGTAGACGGATTAATTCATGTATCTGAACTGTCCTGGAAGAGGGTAGACGATCCCTCCAAAGTGCTTAAGGTGGATGATGTGGTTAAGGTTCGTGTTATCGGCTTTGACCGTGAGAAGAAGAAGATTTCTCTTGGCTACCGTAAGGCAGAGGACAATCCCTGGTACAATGTTGAGAACAAATACGGCGTTGGAACGGTTGTTTCCGGTACCGTGCTTCGTATGGTTCCCTTCGGAGTATTTGTTGAGCTTGAGGAAGGCGTAGAGGGTCTGGTTCATATCTCTCAGATCTCCAGCGTTCGCATCGGCAGGCCTGACGAGGTTCTTACACCCGGACAGAAGGTTGACATGAAGGTTATTGAGATTAATCCCGAGCTCAAGAAAATCAGCCTTAGCATAAAGGAAGTTCAGCCCATTGATCCTGTTCGTGAAGGCGAAGAGCCTGCTGAGGAGTATTCCGAGCAGATTCCCACCCAGCACAGCGAGGATTTTAGCAATACCATTGGTGATTTCTTCAATAACAAATCCTAATGGTAAAATTCTTACCGAATTAAAAACTGCAATAATCAGCAAGACCGGAATCACCGGTCTTGCTGTTGCGTAAAAAAGCTTTATGGTTTACCGGCCGACAGGCCTGTGTAGCGCGGAGGCTTAATGGAACAGTTTACCGATTATGAAGTATTTAAAAGCAAGTTTTTTAGTCTGTCCAACATCGACTTGAATCTGTATAAGGAAAAGCAGATGAAGAGGCGTATTACCTCCTTGGTGGAGAAATACGGGTTTTCCGCTTATATGAGCTTTTTTGAGGAGATTAAGGTTAACAAGGAGCTCTATAACCTTTTCATCAATTATTTGACCATCAATGTGTCGGAGTTTTTCCGAAACCCATTGCAATGGTCCCTTTTTGAGAAGAAGATAATACCGGAGCTTTTGCGAAACAAAAAGAACATTTCCGAGATAAAATTATGGAGCTCGGCGTGCTCTACCGGGGACGAGCCCTATACATTGGTGATGCTTCTCAGCCGGTATGCACCTCTCGAAAAAATAAAGATATTGGCCACCGATATCGATAACGAAGCCATGGCTAAGGCCAAAGCGGGGCTTTATCCGTCCCGAAGCCTTAAGGAGCTTCCGGATGAGTTTCTTAAGAAGTATTTTATTAAAAAGGACAATGACCAGTATGAAATATCGGAGCAGATCCGTCGTTGCGTGACGTTTAAGCAGCTCAATCTTCTCAGGGATCCTTATCCCAGGGATATGGACGTGATTCTGTGCCGGAATGTACTCATTTATTTTACGGATGAGGCCAAGGATTACATATTTGAGGAATTCAGCAAGGCTATGGTGCCTCAGGGCGTGCTTTTTATCGGAAGCACCGAGCAGATTATGAATTATCAGAAATTCGGAATTAAGCCGATTGACACCTTTTTCTATCAAAAGGTGTAAGCTGTAGCGGAAGGGAAAAAAGGGGGCAACAATGATTAACGTTGATCAAATGAGCAGGGAAGAGCTTATTGAACTTTTAGAGACCAAAAATGAGCTTATAAAGACGCTGAGAGAAGAGGTCGAAGCGTATCGGACATTAATCGAGGAGCTTCATACCCGGTTTGACGTGAAGGATTTCACTTTTACAGGAAACGGTGACTAAGCATGTTCGCATACCTTAGGGGAACCCTTGAAAAAAAAACAGCCGACAGCTTGATCCTGGATGTTAACGGAGTGGGTTACCGTATTTTTACGGCAGCCTCAACTTTGGGCAGAGACTTTTCTGCAGGAACCCAGGTAAAGGTCTACACTCACTTTTATGTCAGAGAGGATACTCAGGCTCTCTACGGATTTCTGACGGAGGAGGAGCTTAAAATGTTCGAGCAGCTTCTCATGGTGAGTGGCGTTGGTCCTAAAGCAGCTCTGGCCCTGGTTTCAGCGGTACCGCCTTCTCAATTTGGCCTGGCTGTTCTAACGGAGGATGCCGACCGGTTTGTTAAGGCTCCTGGAATAGGTAAAAAGACAGCTCTGAGAATTATTTTAGAGCTTAAGGACAGGCTCAAAAAGGAGGCCCAGGAGATACCCCGGTTCCTTACGGAAAATGCGGAGGCGGCTCAGGGCAAGGATTTGAGGCCTGCCGAGGCAGCCAGTGCCCTCATTATGCTGGGGTACACCCCATTGGAGGCCAACAAGGCTGTTGCAGGAGTGATACAACAGGACATGACCGTAGAGGAAATAATCCGGAATGCGCTGAAAAACATGGGGAGCCTTTTTTAAGGCTCCTTTTCCTTATATATGATTTTTCTGCAAAAACCATTAATTGAATACAAATAGGCATTTATTCTGATAGAATTACGGATTTCATGTATGAAAATCATGGGGGAGTGTTTTGTGCATGAAATTGGTGATTTTCGGAGTTTTTGCAATGGAATCATGTTATGATAGATTAAATGCTGCTCCTGCTGCTAAAAGCGGACAGCACAAAAGAAAAAGGACAGGTGAGGACATTGGAGGATGAAAGGCTGACGGCAAGGCAGCTTCGCAAGGACGACCCCGATGAGGCGGGTTTAAGGCCAAGAACCATAAACGACTACATCGGTCAGAGCAAGGTGAAGGAAAACCTTCTGGTTTTTATTGAAGCCGCTCGTCAGAGAAGCGAGGCATTGGATCATGTCCTTCTGTACGGACCTCCCGGCCTTGGAAAAACTACGCTGGCCGGGGTAATTGCCGCCGAGCTGGGCGTTCAGCTTAAAATCACTTCAGGACCGGCCATTGAACGGCCGGGGGACCTAGCGGCCATTTTAACAAACCTGGGAGAGCTGGATGTGCTCTTTATTGATGAGATTCACAGACTAAACCGGAGTGTTGAGGAAATTCTGTATCCCGCCATGGAGGATTATGCCCTGGACATCGTTATTGGAAAAGGTCCCAGCGCCCGTTCCATAAGACTTGATTTGCCCAAGTTTACCCTTATTGGTGCTACAACACGGGCAGGGCTTCTTACTGCCCCTCTCAGGGATCGCTTCGGGATTATCAACCGTCTGGAGCTTTATACGGGAGAGGAACTTAAGAATATTGTCAATCGCTCTGCCGGCCTTTTAAAAATAGAGATCAACGACGAAGCTGCTACCGAAATCGCACGGCGTTCAAGAGGAACACCTCGAATTGCAAACCGCCTGCTGAAAAGAATAAGAGACTTTGCCCAGATTAAGGCGGAGGGACGAATAACCCTGGAAATTGCCCGCTTTGGCCTCAATGCCCTGGATATAGACGAACTGGGTTTGGACAGAACAGACAGAAGCGTCCTTAACGATATTATTCTCAAATTTGAGGGCGGTCCGGTAGGCCTGGATACACTGGCAGCCTCTACTGGGGAGGAAGCAACCACTATTGAGGATGTTTACGAGCCCTATCTTATCCAGCTGGGCTTTATCCAGAAAACACCCCGGGGCAGAAAAGCCACCCGTTTGGCCTATCAGCATCTGGGCATTGCTTTTAGAGGCGATGAGCCGGAGCAGCTGAGCTTTTTGGATTGTAAGGGAGAATAGGGGGCCGGGTGACTCCTATAGAATACAATAAGAAATGAAAAGTAGCTGATAAGTAAATTAGGATGAGCAAAAAAGAAGGAATTAAGAGTTGGTGGAGCATATGCATAACGAGATAAATCAGGATATGGATTTAATTATAGATGGGATGGGAATTGTCCTCTATTCAGATGGTGTAATAAAGGATATTGAAGAGGGAGAAAATTATTTCGATAAGGAGTTTTCTACACCGGAGAAAGTGGCAAAACATATAAATAAAGGAGATGTAGTAGGCTTCAATACAGGATCTGGCGGCAGTTACCGTATTAAATTCAGGTCAGGTTATCCAAATGAAGAAATTGAGCAAGGTTTTCCAATTTCTATACGATTGGCAATCGATGTAAAGGGCGGAAAGTTATCTGTAATTGATTTGTTTTGGCTGATGGAGTGGAGTAATGACTGTCCTGAAGAACAGCAGCTTTTACTAAATGATGGTATTTATCACTTAACGGTTTCTACCGTTAAACCTGAGTCTGGAATATGGGGAGATAATCAAGTCATTTATATCCATCTTAACAGGCTCAATAAGATTCCGGAATTAACTTGGACAGGCGTTCCACTTCTTAACACCATTTAGTGTGAATTAAGATTTATTTCAGTACTCAATATAACTCAACATAAGGGTTCAGGCGACGTAAAACAGGCGGGCAGAGGCTTGTGACTGTGAGAGCAGTGGGTTATAATGGCATAAAGACGTTTGGAAACGGTATTTAAAAGCCTATAGGAAAGGAATGTGACCTTTATATGACAGCAAAAATCGGATTTATCGGCGCAGGCAATATGGGCGGCGCCCTCTTAAGAAGTATTGCAGCCAATGGTGCACCAGGAAAATTTCAGCTT
>JAFADM010000087.1 GCA_023424865.1 Bacillota bacterium
CATTCCGGCTTCCAAAGCTCCTGTATTCAAACCAGGAAAGGCTTTGAAGGATCTCGTAAACCGCTGATGTGTTATAGGAACAAAAGGGACTGTTGCAATGTAAAATTGCAGCAGTCCCTTTTTCTATAAATTTTTAATCTCACATAAATAATTGTTTTCTCCGTGATTTAATATAAAGACAGTGTTTGTATCAACCTCCGACTGAAGGTCCTCCCATGTACCTTCCCGTTCCTGCTAGCCCTGGGTCGGATGGGAAATGTTTCCCAAAGGTTAATTTTATCGAGAAAAGCTAACCATGAATCCATTGTTTGATATTCTCACTCCGGTTAAAATTTTATATGAGGCATTATCAGAGCATCCGAAGCGTCTGTTTTAAATAATGCTAAAGACTTGACAGCCATTATCAGAAGTTAAAATAAGTCGTTTCGGAGAAATGGAGGAATAGTATGAAAGCAGTCTTAGCTGATAATCTCGCTAAAACCTACGCCGGAGGCAAAAAGGCAGTGAATAATATAAGCTTTGCCCTGAATCAGGGCTAGGTTTTCGGATTTTTAGGCCCTAATGGGGCGGGAAAGACGACTGCCGTCAAGCTGCTCAATGGTATATTAACCCCAACAGGAGGAAATTGCAGGGTTTTTGACGTGGATCCTTCAAAAAGCCCTGAACAAATCCATTCCTTTTCCGGTGTGGTAACAGAACATGCACAAATGTATGATACAATGACCGGGCTTCAAAATCTCGTTTTTTATGGCACCTTGTTTGGAGTAAAACCCGCGGAGAGTAATAACCGTGCAATGGCCTTATTAGAACAATTAGACCTCACCGATGCCAAGGATCGGAAGCTGGAAGCTTATTCTACGGGAATGCGCCAGCGGCTCTCATTGGCACGGGCAATGATTCATCGTCCCAAAATTCTGTTCTTGGATGAACCCACCTCCGGGCTCGATCCCGAAAGTGTGTTAAGAGTGAATAACATGATTAAGAGCCTTGCACAAAACGAAGGAACAACTATCTTTTTGTGTACCCATCAATTGCGCTACGCGCAGGAGATATGCAATTCCTACGGACTGATTGACGACGGGGTTCTGCTGGCAGCGGGGAGTATTGAGAAGCTTCGTTCCCTGGTTAGTTCAGGAATGACCGTTACTATAAAAGCGGATCGCTTCCCAAAGGATATGCCATCAACCAAAACCGGAGAGCAGCATTATGAAATGAATGTAAAGTCAGAAGAAGAAATCCCCCCTTTAATCAAGCATATTGTTGATACAGGGGGCAGTATCTACCATGTATCGGCCCGAAGATTGTCATTGGAGGAAATTTATTTTTCGTTGCTGCAAAAGCGTGGAAATGAAGGAGGAAAAAATGATAAACGCAATGCAAATGGCTGTAATTAAAAAGGATCTGCGAAGCATAACCTCCAATAAGCGCTTATTTCCCGTCTTGATTATTGTCCCGCTTGTATTAACAATAATCCTGCCCTTCATGTTCATTTTAGTGCTTCATTTTGCCCCGGAGGAAATGAGCGATTTACAAATGATGCTTGACCTTCTGCCCTTAAGCCAACACTCGGATACCCTGAGCCGTACTCTCATAGCGCTTATACTAAACAGCGTCATGCCGATTTTCTTTACCATTATTCCAATAATGGCCGCATCGGTCATGTCAGCAAGCTCCTTTGTCGGTGAAAAAGAAAAGCGAACATTGGAAACCCTTTTGTACAGTCCGCTTTCGTTAAAGCAGCTCTTTCAATCGAAAGTATTGGCTTCCTTTATTCTAAGTATGATCGTTTCGTTTACATCCTTTTTCGCAATGCTGATTGTTGTCGAGATAGAGATTCTTTTGACAACCGGCAGTATGATGCTTCCCGGCATTAGCTGGCTTGTTACCATGCTGGTGGTTTCTCCTGCCATTTCCCTTCTGTCCATTACACTCATTGTAAGCGGCTCTGCAAAGGCTCAAACCATGGAAGAATCACAGCAGCGCGCCGTTTTTTTAGTTTTGCCTTTGCTTCTTTTGATAATAGGACAATTTACAGGAGTCCTCCTGGTTAATGCTTGGCTTCTTTTAGGAGTCGGCGTCATTATTGCAGTCTTTGCCGCATTTTTGATGAAAGGCTCCATGCGAAAATTCACTTATGAAAGGCTTTTAAAATAGCAATCTCAGTTTCCCATATAAAACATAGGCTCAAGCCTTTGGAAATTTGCTCCATACGCTTGAGCCTATGTTTCTGTTTCAAAAACGGACTCCCATAAGAAGCCGCGGTTCTTCTACCGTTCCAAAGCCGTTTGTCTGGCAAACAGTGTTCCTATTTCCTTGCCCGAGAGTATATCTAATAGAATCATGGGATCCTTGCCGTTGGCAATGACAAGATCCGCTCCCGCCTGGGTTGCAATGCGGGCTGCATTAAGCTTTGTCACCATGCCTCCCGTTCCCCGGTTCGTTCCCGATCCTCCTGCATACTTAAGAATAGTATCGTCAAGAGCCTCCACGGTAGAAATTAAATGGCAGTCCTTGTTCTCCTTGGGATTGGAATCATACAGTCCGTCAATGTCCGACAGGATAACCAGCAAATCCGCCGAAACCAGCTTGGCCACCACCGCCGACAGGGTATCGTTATCGCCGAAGGCTGTAAGGGTTTTAATTTCGTCTACGGAGACGGAATCGTTTTCATTGACTATGGGAAGCACACCAAACTCTAAAAGGCTTTTAAAGGTATTCATGACGTTCTTGCGCTTGGTATCGTCATCCACATCGGTCTTTGTAAGCAGTATCTGGGCAACCATATGATTATAGGCTGAAAAAAGCCGGCTATAGATATTCATAAGCTCGCACTGTCCCACTGCGGCCAGGGCCTGCTTCATGCCCATACCCAGGGGACGCCTTCTGAAATTGAACTTTCCCATACCTACACCGATGGCGCCGGAAGAAACCAGAATCAGCTCCCGATCCTCATTCATCAGCTCCGAAAGGGACAGGGCCAACCGATCCATGCATACCAGGTTCATTTTACCGTTCTCATGGGTAAGAGTGGAGGTTCCCACCTTTACAACAATGCGCTTGGCGTCTTTTAGCCGTTCTCTTAAGTTCTCATCCATTTGATATATCCCCATTTCTTTTGCTCTAATCTAAAGCGGGCTTTGCCCGCAACCCAATTGAAGAGAGGCCCGGGTTCCGCACAGATGCCCCCATACCCCTCAATTGGGCAATACTTGTGCCAGAACTTCCTTAAAATTCCATGGCCGTTTTTTGCCTGAACCCTTGAAAAGCGCTTATATAAAGTATTTGAGGACAAGCCTCACATTTAATTTTTTTTTGATTTCAAGGCATTCTTTACGGTACCTGGTGAATATTATATTATATGTATGCAGCAATTAAAAGATTGTTTGGGCCAGACTAATTTAACCCCCCGGTGGTTTGGCCTTTTTTTTATGCCTTTTTAGGCCTCCCGCGGCGTTGACAAGCCCCTTATCTTTGCTATATAACAGGAATAACGTTATAATCGGAATAAATACCTGATTCCACTTAAAAAGCAATGGAAATTATCTTATATTCTTAATTTAAGCGGCTAATTCAATTCTGATAATCGGTTTTTGCGGCGGAATCCGGCTTAGGAGGTACGTACCATGATTTCAGACAGACTACGTAAGCAAATGGAGTTTATTATTGAGGTTGATAAGGTAAAGAATATTTTTCGTCAAACAAAGATCCACGACGGCACCCGCCGTGAAAACGATGCGGAGCATTCCTGGCATCTTGCCCTCATGGCCTTTTTGCTATCCGAGCATGCCATAGAAAAAAGCTTCGATCTTTTAAAGGTTATGAAAATGTGCATCATTCATGACCTTGTGGAAATTGATGCAGGAGATACCTTCTGCTACGACGCCAAGGGCAATCTGGACAAGCTGGAACGTGAGGAAGCCGCAGCGAAGCGCCTGTTCGGCATACTTCCTTCGGATCAGGCTCAGGAATTTCATAGCCTGTGGCAGGAGTTTGATGCCATGGAAACCCTTGAGGCCCGCTATGCGGCAGCTCTCGATCGGATTCAGCCTGTTCTTTTAAATTACGTTAACCAGGGCGGAACCTGGAGGGAGCACGGTATAACCAAGGCACAGGTTATCGCCCGCAACGGCCACATACAAAAAGGCGCCCCCGAGATCTGGGAGTTTGTCTCTCAAATCATCGACGACGCCGAAGCAAAGGGTTATTTCAAGGAAGCGTAAGCCTCCAAAGCCTTTTTAAGGAACTTGCCAGTATAGGATCCTTTGGCTGCAGCCACCTCTTCCGGGGTGCCTGCGGCCACTATTTTACCGCCCTTGTCACCGCCTTCAGGACCAAGATCAATGATATAGTCGGCGGTTTTTATAACATCCAGATTGTGCTCGATAACCACAATACTGTTGCCGTTCTCCACCAGCTTCTGCATTACTTCGATAAGCTTGTGAACATCGGCCATGTGAAGGCCTGTGGTGGGCTCGTCCAGGATATACATGGTCTTACCCGTGGAGCGCTTGGATAACTCGGTAGCAAGCTTAACCCGTTGAGCCTCTCCCCCTGAAAGGGTAGTGGCGGGCTGTCCCAGCTTAATGTAGCCCAAGCCCACATCGTAAAGGGTTTCAAGCTTGCGGTGTATCCTTGGAATATTCTCAAAGAAGCCCATGGCCTCTTCCACCGTCATTTCAAGCACCTGGGTGATATTTTTGCCCTTGTAATGGACATCCAGGGTTTCCCGGTTGTACCGCTTGCCCTTGCAGACCTCACAAGGCACATAAACGTCCGGCAGGAAGTGCATTTCAATTTTAATAATTCCGTCGCCCGTGCAGGCCTCACACCGTCCGCCCTTGGTATTAAAGCTGAAGCGACCCGCAGAGTAGCCCTTCATTTTTGCATCCACGGTAGAGGCAAAAAGCTCACGGATGTAGTCAAACATGCCGGTATAAGTGGCCGGATTGGAGCGAGGCGTCCTTCCTATAGGGGACTGGTCAATGGCAATAACCTTGTCCAGATGCTCCAGACCCAGCATATCCCTGTGATGGCCAGCCCTTGTTTTAGCCCGGTTGAGCTTGTTGGCCAGCTTCTTATACAAAATTTCGTTAACCAGGGAGCTTTTACCCGAACCGGAAACACCGGTGATGCAGGTAAACAGGCCCAGGGGAATGTCCACATCCACTTCCTTTAAATTGTTTTCCGTAGCTCCAAGTATTCTCAGGATGCGCCCGTTAACCTTCCGCCGCTCCGCCGGAATCTCAATTTTTACAGCTCCGCTTAAATAGCGTCCGGTAATGGATTGGGGGTCGGACTTAATTTGGTCCACCGTACCCTGGGAGATAATTTGGCCGCCATGCTCCCCTGCTCCGGGACCCATATCGATAATGTAGTCGGCAGCGTACATGGTATCCTCGTCATGCTCCACCACAAGAAGGGTGTTGCCCAGATCCCTCAAATGCTTAAGGGTGGCCAGAAGCCTGTCGTTGTCACGCTGGTGGAGGCCGATGCTTGGCTCGTCCAGAATGTAAAGCACGCCCATAAGGCCGGAACCGATTTGGGTGGCCAGACGAATACGCTGTGCTTCACCGCCGGACAGGGTTCCTGCGCTTCGGGACAAAGTAAGGTATTCCAGACCCACATCCTCTAAAAAGCCCAGTCTTGCCTTTATCTCCTTAATAATCTGCTCACCGATAATGGACTCACGGTTATTAAGAGTTAACTTTTTCACAAAATCATGGCAGCCGTTTATGGAAAGGTTTGTGACATCATGAATGTTCCTGCCTCCAACGGTAACAGCCAGGCTTTCCTTTTTAAGGCGCTTTCCGCCGCAATCCGGGCAAGGCGTATGACTCATAAAGGATTCATAATACTCCTTCATGCTGTCGGATTTGGTTTCGTGATAACGCCGCTCCATGCTGGTAATAACGCCTTCGAAGGCTGAAAGAAAGGAGCCGCTCCCAAATTCCTTCTGATATTCCACCTTGATTTTTTCGCCGTTGGTGCCGTAGAGCACCTTCTGGATAATATCCTCGGAAAGCTCCTCCACAGGCGTATCCACACTGAAGCCGTAGTGCTTGGCCAAGGCATCTAAGTACATGCGGCCATAGGCTTCTTCATTGGAAAAATTAAACCCGCCGGTTGAAATGGCTCCGTCGGCTAAGGATTTGGACTTGTCGGCCAAAATAAGCTCCGGGTCCATTTTCATAAGTGTGCCAAGACCACTGCAGGAGGGGCAGGCTCCGAAAGGATTATTAAAGGAAAACATCCTGGGAGACAAGTCCTCAATGCTGATGCCGCAGTCGGTGCAGGCAAAATTCTGACTGAATAAAAGCTCCTCCTTGCCGATGACATCAATAACAAGAATGCCTCCGGCCAGGTTCAGAGCTGTTTCTACCGAATCGGTAAGACGTTTTTGTATATCGGATCGAACAATAAGTCTGTCAATAACAATTTCGATGGTGTGTTTTCTTTTTTTGTCCAGCCGGATATCGTCGCTGATATCCATGACCTCGCCATCAATGCGTACCCGGACATAGCCGTTTTTCTTGGCATCCTGGATAAGCTTGGTGTATTCGCCCTTCCGGCCTCGAACCACCGGAGCGAGAACCTGAATACGTGTTCCCTCCTCCAGGCTCATAACGGAATCCACCATTTGGTCCACCGTCTGCTGGGCAATGGTTTTTCCGCATTCGGGGCAGTGGGGAATGCCTATTCGGGCATAAAGGAGACGGAAATAATCGTAGATTTCGGTAACCGTTCCCACTGTTGAGCGGGGATTTTTACTGGTGGTTTTCTGATCGATGGAGATGGCCGGTGACAGTCCATCGATGTATTCTACCTCCGGCTTTTCCATTAGCCCCAGAAACTGGCGTGCATAGGCTGAGAGCGATTCAACGTAACGCCTCTGGCCTTCCGCATAGATGGTATCAAAGGCCAGCGAGGATTTTCCTGAGCCGCTGAGTCCAGTGATTACAACAAGCTTGTCCCTGGGAATTTCTACGTCCACATTCTTAAGATTGTGCTCACAGGCGCCTTTTACATAAATATTATTTCTCATGCTTTATTACATCCCTTGTTTTCCGCAGCTATTTGAGCCGTGATATCTTTCTTATTATAGCGAACATATGTACGGAAATCAAGGGCTTTGTAAGGCCAATATCTTCCTGAGCCCTCTGCCTTTGCCTTAAGCAAAGACATGGCATACGCCTGCGCCCGGCTTGAAAAAGGCATGGGCAGAACCCCCCCGGCGGGAAGCCCTGCCCATATCCCCTATTAAATCTAAGATGCTCAGCTTCTTATAATCAGGCCTCCGGATGGCGGGCCCGGAGAATTTTAAAGGCCTCCTCCGCTACCCCCAGCGTCTCCTCAATATCTCCATCACTCAAGGCGCAGTTAATGAAATGATTGTGGTGGTTTGTGAAGAAAATACCCCTTTTAACGCATTCAGCCACCCACTCCTGATGAAGGAGAAGGGAATCGTCATTGGCAATGCGCATGTACCACATGGAGGGAATACCCGTAACCTTAAGATCAAAGCCGTGTTCAACGCCTGCCTTTACAAGGCCGTCGGTAAGCTTTTTACCCAGGCTTTGCATGGTCCGGGGAGCATTTATCGCCTTCATTTTATTTATGGCAGCTATGCCTGCGGCAAAGGGTACCGCCGACATCCAATAGCTTCCGGTGTACATAATAGCCGATGCAGCGTCCTTTAAAGCGTTAATGCCGCAGAGCGCCGACAGGTTCCAACCGTTGGCAATGGCTTTGCAAAAGCAAACCAGGTCGGCCTTAAAGCCGAAGAAATGATCCGAGCCCTTCATATCCAGGCGGAAGCCGCAGCGCACATCATCAATGATAAGAACGATGCCGTTATCCGTACAAAGCTTCCTCACCTTCTCCCAATAGCCTTCGGCAGGAAGCACATTGTCCTTAAAAACCGGATGATAATAGGGGGTTGAAATAAAACCTGCAATTTTGCCCTTATTTTCAGCCACCAGCTTTTCAAGCTGCTCAAAATTATTCCACTCCACATAAAGGTTATTGGCAGTATCTGCTTCCGTTATACCGGGATGGCCGTAATGCTGGGTCCAGGGGGAGACTCCGTGATAATTGCCGGTGACAAGAATCATCTTGTCCCGGCCCGTGGCAGCCCGAGCCACCATGGTGGCAAAATTGGTGACATCATTGCCGTTTTTGGCAAAGAAGGCCCAGTCGGCCATGGCCACGGTATCCACCAGGGTTTCGGCCATTTCCACAAGAAGCTCCGAAGGGGAAGTGGCGCAGTTAATCTTTCTAAGCTGGGCCAGAGCGGCATTGTCCACATCGTCGTCGTTATACCCCAGGGCAATAGGCCCGTAGGCACACATATAATCGATAAACCGGTTTCCGTCCACATCCCAGAAATAGGCTCCCTTGGCATGGGAGGAAAAGTAGGGGAAAGCATCCACCGGTACAAAGCAGGATTCGGCAGGACCCAGATGGCCGTACACCCCTGCCGGAATAACTTTAAGGGCTCTGTTGAAAAGCTCCTTGCTTTTCGGATAATTATAGGTATCCATAGGAATGGCCTCCTTGAAAACAAACTTAATCAGGCTGCAGCGGAAAGGGTACAAGCGTCTATTTCATTCACTATGCCCTTATCCAACATAGGACGGTACCTGGTACAGAATCTTGTTTAGAGCATCCAGCATGGGAAGATAGCCTTTGGCAACAAACTGGCCCGAACCGATAGCCGAAAAGGAATCCAATTTCCCGTTCAGCACCGCGTTGGCGCTCTCCATTGTTGAAAAAAGCATATAGGCCCGGGCCTGTTTTTTGCGGGATTTATCGGCACGTATAACACCCTTGTTAACCTCTAGCTGAACGCAGGGCTCACCTTCTCCCACGGCCAGCTCAATAACACCATCGGGAATACGGGCGGCGTTAAGCTTTCCCTTAAGGTCATAATTTCCGATTTGCTCCAGAGCATAGGCTGCGGTATAAACCGTAAGGATGGTATTAATCCGAAAATACTCAGGATCCTTTAAAAGCTCCTCCGTAGGCTTTAGAAAGTATTCCAGGCGCTTGGTAAGCTCAGTAAACTCCTTGGTTAGAAAGCCTATTTTGGTAAAGCCTTTCAGGGGTATGGGATTTTTGGTTCCGTCAAACAGTCCGTTTAAATGATCCGGGGTAGGAAAATAGAGCTTGATGTCGCTGGGGCTCACACCCTTTGCAAGGGAACAGGTGCCGTTCTCAATTTTAAGCACTGCAGAAGGTCCCTTATGTACACTGAACTGGATCATCAGCTTTTTGTCCTTGATAAGATCCTTTGCTACAGGATCCATTGCGCAGAGATCTTCCAGGTTGCGCAATATTGCAAATAAATTAATATTGGCCAAGGTCAATGCATCCTTCATAGATCCACCCTCTTCATTAAAAGTTCGGTATTACACAAAAAGCGCCCTTATTCATCGGAATACGGCGCCGTTGTCATGTTTTCTCTTTTATTCTACTGTTCTTTAATTAATAAATCAATGCCCATTAGCAATGCGGTTTAAAGAA
>JAFADM010000103.1 GCA_023424865.1 Bacillota bacterium
AGGAGTTATTATAGATGTCAGTAAGCTCATTTTCTGTACAATCGAATTTTTCGATAGAAACAATAGGAAAGCCTTGTTTTACAGAGCTTTTGTATTATAGTAACATTAGAACATAGCAGATGCAACAAGGATTACTGGCGTGTTCCTGCATGGTAAATAAATTCAAATGAGGGGAAGTCAAAGTAATGAGTGTCAATTTTCCGGAACCAATTCTGGGCCTCCCGGAGGCAGATATTCCAATAAAAGGCGTGAAGGCCTACCTCTCCCAAGCTGAAGATCATCAAATTATTTTTATGGAATTTTCCGAAGACGTTGATCTGCCGGAGCATGAGCATGAAAGTCAGTGGGGAATTGTTCTTGAGGGTAGAATCGATTTAGTGGTAAACGGCACAAAGCGTTCCTATAGTAAGGGCGATAGGTATTTTATTCCTAAGGGAGCAAAGCATTCAGGTAAAATATTTTCCGGATATGCAGACATGACGTATTTCAATCAAAGGGATCGTTATAAAATAAAAAAATGAGAGCATTATGAAGAAAACAGAGAGACAGAACGGAATCATCCATTTGTTAAGAGTAAGAGGAAAAACGACTGCTAATGAACTTGCAGCCTATTTCGAGGTGAGTGAGCGGACGATATATAGAGATATAGATGCGCTCAGTCAGCTTCGCGTCCCCCTTATTGCCTATGAGGGCATGGGTGGAGGTTACGAAATAGACCCTTCTTATTTCATTCCCAGTATTAAGCTCACCGAGCAGGAAATCCTGATGCTGTTGATGGTGTTGAAAGCGGGAGAAGAGCTTCGTATTCCCAATATGGCTTCAGATTACAACCTCCTTAGCAGTAAGGTGATTAACGCTCTAACGGACGCGGAAAGACAAAAGGCTTCTGATGTTATGTCCCGCATAGAGTTCGATATTATTCGAATTATGCCCAAAGGCTACATCCATGATGTCATAAAGCCCTTACTGGAGGCGTTTTGGAGATCCTGTGATCTGCAAATTGGCTATTATCATCCGGAACGGGATGATACGTTGAACCGGCGTTTTTCACCTATAAAACTGCTTTTCGAAGATGGTGGATGGTATGTTACCGGCTACTGTCATTTAAGACAGGCCAAGCGAACTTTTAGACTTGACCGAATCGTGTCGATTACATGCCTGGATGAAGAAAACTGCTATATGAACAGTCAGCTGTCCTTACCGGAGCATGACAGGTTTAAATGGGATACCTACGAGCTTATGATTGATCCGGCCCTTTACAGAATCATTAAAGACGATGTCTACCTGCAACATGCGGAGGTTACACCTGTGGAAGGCGGGCTGCATTTGACTGTTAAAACCCCATATAGGGATGAGATACGTCAATTGGTTTTAAGCCATCCGGAGCAGGTTACTGCTTTAAAGCCGGAAGTACTCCTTCAGGAAATTGAAAAATTAGGCCGGGCAATTTGTAAGAAATATTTGAAATCATAACCGTCTTTTAATGAAGTATTTTTAACTCAGCATTCTTTTATATAAACCTTTTAAACCCTGACAGTCTTATGTCAGGGTTCGTTTGTCATGATAATAAATGCATCTGTCATGTTGATAATGTTATCTATCATGATGATAATGCAACTGTCATGTTGATAATGTTATCTATCATGATACTAATGCAACTGTCATGAGGATAATGTATTTGTCATGATAATAATACACCCGTGATGAATAGAACCTAACATAAGCAACAGGGAGGAAAAAATATGATTTATACAGCAAGAGGACCAATTGATAAGAGTGAGCTTGGCGTCACTTTAGGACATGAACACATTAAGTGGGAGTATGATGAATTTCACGCCAATAACATGTATTTTGACAAAAAATATCAGGAAGAGGGTATCCAGGCAGATTTGAAGTACATTATGCCCGTCATGCTTGACATCAAAGCCCGGGGTGGAAAGAGTGTTGTGGAAGCCTCACCACCCATCGGAGGGCAGAACGTCAGATTATTAAAGGAATTGTCTGAACGAGCGGATATGCATATCATTCCCTGCACCGGGTGGAATCTTACCAAACAGCTCTATGACGTATTTCCGCTGCATTTTGAAGAACAACTGGCAAACCGCTGGATTAAAGACTTCAATGAAGGCTTGGACACGGTAGACGGCATTGTTATCCGTCCAGGACACATCAAGCTGCTGCTGGATAAAGGCGAGTTGTCAAACGTGGATAGAGCCATGCTAATAGCAGCGGTGAAAGCCAGCAAGGAAACAGGTATGCCCATTCACTGCCACATCCTGGAGGCAAAAATGGTCCATGAAGTCCTTGGCGTATTGGAAACGGAAAAGGCAAATTATCATAAATTCCTTTGGGCCCATGCCGATGAGGAAGCGAACAGGGAAACAGTAAAGCTGGCGGCAGAAAAAGGGATGTGGATAGGCATTGACAATGTGAGAAAGGGAACAAGTCCTGAAAAGCATAAGCTTTTAAAGGATGTCATTGCACTTGGCTATGGACATAAGGTATTGCTTTCACAGGACTATGACTTCTATTCAGAAGCGGAAAAATCAATTGAGGATCATCCTTGCACAGTCATCTTTGACGAATTTATTCCCTATTGTTCCGTCAATGGCTTGGATGAGCAGGAAATAATACGCATGATGACAGAGAATCCGGCCAATTTCTATGACGTGCATACTATGGAGGCCTGAGGGGTTTGCTCTTAGTCTACTGAGATTATCCCCTCAGGACTTACCGATGAATGAATAAACGGTGAGCAATAAGGCTCGCCGTTTATCATATAAGTCGCAGCAGGCTAAGGTGCTACTCAGCACTGCCTAATTTCTACGGCAATTCTATCGCTGTAAAAATGTGGAAAACATGTCCTTTTACGCATCCTGTGTAATGACACCGTCCTTCATGCCGAAAACAACATCCGCCGCCTGTGCAACCTCATGGTCATGGGTAACCACTATGACGCAGTAACCCTCGTCATGGGCCAGCCTATGGAGGATTCCCATAATGTTTTCCGTGTTCGCCGAATCCAGGTTTCCCGTGGGCTCATCCGCCAGTATTATCTTCGCCCCGGACGCGAGGCTCCGGGCAATGGCAACACGCTGCTGCTGCCCCCCGGACAAATGGGACGGAAAGCGCGCCATCTCATTCTTTGTAATGCCCACACGCTCCAGAAGCTGTGCGGCACGAGCCCTTGCGGCCGATGGCCTGCTGCCGCACAGCTCCATGGGATAGCATACGTTCTCCATCACCGTCAGCAGCGGAAAGAGCTGAAAGGACTGAAAAATCATTGCAATACTCTCCCTGCGGTACCGATCAAGATTAAGCTTTGCCAGGCTGTCGCCGTTAAGCTTTATCTCACCCTCACTGGGTAAATCCAGCCCTGCCAAAAGTGAAAGCAGGGTGGACTTTCCGCTGCCGCTGGGGCCTACCAACGCATAAAGCAAGCCCGGTACAAAGGTGCAGCTTACCTCTTTTACGGCTCGCATACGCGAATTTTTATACGAATAGCATACATTGGTCAGCGTTAAAACAGACATGATTTTCCCTCCTGTTATTCCTTCGTTTGCAACAGCTCCAGTGCCTTGTGGCGGGTGACAGCAACGCAAGCCAGTACGATTGACAGGCTGCTGCCCGCCAGGAACAGGCCGCCTGATAGAGCCAGCATTCTCCCCACGCCCACAAACAGTGCAGCGTCATAAAGTATAAGCCCCGCTGCGGCCATTGCAAGCCCAATAAGGCACAGCACTAGTTGCTCCACCGCAAGCATGCAGCACGTCCGTGTGCGGGTGGTGCCCAGTACCCTCATAATGGCAGCCTCCCTGGAGGCCTGTAAAATACTCAGGCCCGGCACGAGAATGCCGGTGAGCACAGCGGCTGCCACCGCAAGAGGGAACAGGAGCTTAAGCAGATGGAGCAGCCGGGCTGTGTTTTCAAGCTCTGTGGTATCCATGGCATAGGCCACCAGCTCTGAAGTGGCGGCACTCTGTCCGACCAAGGTGTCTACCTCCGCGCGCAGCTCCTCCGCTCGGCTGTTGTCCGCAAGAGGGAACTCGCCCTGTTCCAGGATAATCGGGCTGCCGTTCAGGTTCTCGGCATACCGTGAGGTTGGCGCAATGATGCTCATGCCGAGGTTTACATCGCCTTCTCCAGTGACCAGGCCTACGATGGTATAAGCCTCGCTTTGCATTTTGCGTGCATAGGCCACCCCCTCCGGTTCCATCTCGCCGGAGAGGGCAAGTACCTCCAGAAAGAGATAGGTATTATATGACAGAAGCCTTACCTTATCACCGGCAGCCAGGCCCAGCCTGTCCGCCAGCACGTTTCCCATAATGCATTCGGCGGATCCGTCGGAGGTAAAGAAGGAGTCGTTATAGCCCTCCTTATAATTCACCACGGCCTTCCCAGTAGAGTAACGGCTCAGGTTGTTGGTCAGTATCATGGAGGCGGATAGCGTGTCGTCACACATAACCTCAAGCTTGCCCAAATAGTACGGATTGGACACCAGCTCAGATGAAGACAGCCGAAGCGCCGCGAAGGACGGAATGCTGGTCACAAAGGCCTTAACCTCCAAACTGTAAAACAGCTTGTTATAGGATTCCTGCATGACCGCAAAGAGTCCCATAGCTCCGGGCATCAGCGCCGCCAGCAGAATGGAAAGCACCGCCTTCCACTTCGTGCGGCGTATATGCAGCCAGATATAGCGGCTTACATGCCCCAGGGATCCCCCTTTTCCGCTTATGGCGGGCGCAGCCGGACTGAGGATATTTGGAGCGCCCACAGGCACAACTTCTGACATATGGATGACGGCTGCCCTTTGCTTTGGTTTCCGCGGTGCTGCCGCGTCCCCCTGCAAAAGCGCTAAGGGCGGCGTTCTTCCCAGCTTGAACAGGCTGAGCAGTACAAAAAGCGCCAGCATTGCAAGCTCACCGACAGCGCAGGCGATAACCGCAGCCAACGGAAGGGAGGTATTCGGCACATATTCCGCACTAACCGTTGCCGCCATGTTAGATAATGCGGTATTCGCCGATTGAGCAGTGGAGATAAGACCTAATGCGGCTCCAAGTGGCACCGCTACTGCCGCAAGCATACCTAGCCGCAGCACGAGTGCGCCTTGGGCCGGACCTTTTGGAGTGCCAAGCGCGCGCATAATCGCATATTCCCGCTTGCCCCGCCCGATGAACAGATAGACTGCCATAAGCAGTGCGATGGCTGCCGCACAAATGAACATCACGGTGGTCAAAAGCGACATGAAGGCGCTGGACAGCATATCCTTCCGTACCTGAGCCCAGCCGCCGTCGTTAAACCGCAGGGATATGCCGTACTCCTCTGCCAACGGCTCCGCCGCCTTTAAGAAGGCGTCAATATCCCTGGCATCATCAATAACGAAGCTGAATTCACCGGGCTTAAGAGCATGGTTTGCCGGTACCTCCACCGGCAGAAGGCTGGACGGTACGAAAAGGGTGTTGGCCGAATAGCCCCAGTTGAGGTAGGACAGACGCTCCGTCAGCGCGTCTGTGTCCATATATACGCCTACAATTTCAAGCTCCGCGGTGGAAACCGCAGGAGAGTACCGTTCCGGTGTGACGGCGACGGCACCCATACCCCCATGCTGCTCCAGCAGCTTGCCTCCCAGCCCCATGGTAAGGGTATCCCCAAGCTTCAGGCCGTTGGCTTTGAGGAAAACCTGGCTGATGACACAGGCATTGGAGCCAAAATCCTCCGGAGTCAGCGGCCTGCCGTCAACAATGACCATTTTTTGCTCCGAGAAGCGGGGTATGACGGTCATATCGGAGGTATAGACCATGTCGAAGGTATGTAAATCCGAATTGGTGATCTCAATAATTTTCTGAACCCCGGCGAATTCCTCCGTTTCCAGGTAATTCTCCGGCAAGCCGTCCAGCTCCCAGAAGGAGGGGATTTCATCCATGGTATCATAATCGCCGAGAAAACGATATTGGGGATATAAAGGTTCCCATCTGCCGACAAGCAGGTAGCGGCTGCCCTCCTTAAGCCCATTGAAAAAGCTTTGGCCAAAGGGATTGCCGGAAAACACGGCAACCACTCTTGTCGGTCCGCCGCCACCGCCAATAGACCTGACACTTCTGGTGGAGCCTTCTGGTAAAGACGGTATGTCAGCCCTTTCCACGGTGATGTGGGGAAATCCGTCTACAATAAGCTCTTTAGAGCCTGCAAGCCGCTTGCTGTCAGTGAAAATGAGATCCATATCATCATTCAGCAAATAGGGAGACTTAATTGAACGAACAAACGTCCCCTCCATCACGTAGCGTGCGGTGTAGTTATAGGACGGATCACTGGAGGAGTTGAGCCGCAGGAACTCTTCGGAAAACCCCGCTGTCATGTAGCGCCGATCCGTCCGGCTAACCTGGGGAAGGGCAACAAACGCCTCAATAAGCTCCTCAGGCAGCGCCGGAGGCGCTGCTTCACCATAATTCCTGATCTGGCTGTAGCTGTATTTTCCGAGGTAACCATCGTCAGTATCTCCGGTATACGGCACGCCGGTATCCAGCGTACCTACGCCCCGGTAATAGCTTGCCGCCTGTCGCATTTCCCGCAGGAGAACCGCGTATTCGCTGACACGGGAGAATATTGCAAGGGAGGCTGCAAGGATTAGCAGCAGGGTCAGCAGGGTCTTCACCGGCGTTCGCAGAAGGGTCTTCAGTGAGAGTGCTTTTCTCAAATTCTCAACTCCTCTTTTTTGTCGGGTGCGGGGATTAATCGCTACCAAATTGCTCCTTGATTTGTATCCATAAATCTCTCGGTGGCGTATATTCAAAGAGGCCTGCCGGAGGGAAGGGGGAATGAGTGTCTGTATACACCGTTCCGGCATGTACCATTCTATCCGCTAAGAAGGCCAGTTTCTCAGTGTCGAAAAGGATAACACCGGGCAGGCACAAGCTTGCCGCAAGCTGTAGCGATTGTTCGGGCAAAAGCGGACTGGCGGCAAGTGAGAAGTGATGCCGGGAAGGGTTGTTTTTTGTACTTCTCCCCAAAATCACACAGGTATAGCCATCCTTAATGATATGCATCTGAAGTTCTTCCATGTAGGTCTCGGTTTGCTCGGGCGATACACCGCAGCAAGCAATTAAGATACCCTCGTACTCTTTTGCGGGCTGCATTTTTCTTTGCAAGTAGGACTGCTCCCAACCTGCGGGAACTCGCTGTGCTTGTTGTGCAAGCCAGCTGCGAGCCCTTTCCAGGTTAAGCTTTTCTTTAAAGGCTTTGTAAAGCGCACCTGCGATAAATGCTGCAGATAGGCTATTGGAGCCAAACACCTGAAACTCGGGCATGAAAACGGGGCTGGTCGCCACATTAATGCCGTCAAAGGGGTGCTTTAAATAGGTAAAACGCCCCTTATCCAGTGGGGACGCAGCCGCATCACAGACACCGATACAGAAATCTAAAGCTGCGGGAAACGTAAGGCGGTTATCATTGCTGGCTGCCGCCACCAAAAGCGTGCCTGAACATCGGAGCTTCTCTACAGCCTCCTGCAATACCGAGCAATCCTTTGGCTGCGTTGTTCCCATACTCAGGCTTATAAGGCATATCCCGTTATCTGCACACCATTTAAGCGCGGCAGCAAGATCATTAACATTGCTCCTGTGCATAGCGTCTCTTGAAAGGCAGATGCTGACATCCGGGAGCACCCCTGCCTGTTTTGCAAAAACGCTGGCGCATACACCGCCGTGTGTTATTTCCGGCGGTGGGGTCCAAGGTATAAGCTTTCCGCCGCTTACCATAAGACTGATAGAGCTACTGGAATAACGGGAAAGCGTGCTGTTGTCAATTCCGTTATCGATAATGGCAGTTTTCATCGTTTTTCCTAGTTTTTCCTATGATTTATTTTATGTAATCATTAGAAATTAATTTGCCCGGCGGGAGGGCAGAATCCCACCGGATAAATTATATAGCCGGATTAATCAGGCGCGAATATACTCGGAAGCATATATAGCCGGAGCCAGAAGCTGACCGCTTTTAATAGTGCTTGAATAGCTTTCAGGCTGACAGCTGCAGGGACAGCTGCAATAGCTGCATGACGAGCAGTAATAAGCCTCGACCGAGTTTTTCAGTATACCGGAATCCTTATTCAGCTTTTTCATTTGACTACCTCCTGTTTTATATGATCGAGTAAAGTCTATGAAAGTACATAAAGCATAAAAACGCTGTCTGCCCATGCTAACGCTAATAAGCTTATGTGCGCCATAGCATAAAAGAATATTATGTCCTTTTTGCATTTTGAACGCTGATTAAAGCCATTAATTCCTGTATTATTCGATTGGGTGAGAACACATCCAGCTGGGGAACAAGCTCATTTAAGCTGATCGAAAATTCTTTTTCAATATCAAGAAACAGTGCCGCCATATTGTATGGAGGCAAGCATGCAGGACTTGCCATGAGATCCCTGTCGGCAGCAACGGCTGTTCCTCCTGTATACACGCTTATGAGGCAATTTAGCTTTACTAAGGCCAACACATCATCCATTGGTTTTTCCTCCCTGTTATAATACACAGACATTTTGCTGCAGCTTTTCCATAACGCTGCGGTACGCAGGCTCGCTTGATTGGGGAACCAATGCGTTATACAGGTTTGCAGGCATATCCTTTTCGGAGCGGGCCAGCATGTCCAGCACAAAGCTGCTCTCCAGTGTTAAATAGCCAAGCCTGTGCGTCGACTTATCCTCAACAAACTGTGTATTGGATGCATGATAGAAAACCTTGGCCACACCGAGCCGAAATTGCATGTAATTGCGTAACAGATCAAAGTACTCCGGCGTTGGCTCAATGAAATAATAGCTCAGCAAGGCTGCATCCGGCCTGGCTGCGGATGAAATGGCAAGGGCTGTTTCGCCAAACAGTTCATGGGAGTAAGCGTTGATTGGCATGATACCGCCGGGTACACCGATAATCATGACATCCGGCTGTTCTTTCGTACAGGTCTCTTTAAAAAGCCGATTATACAAATAAATCTTTTTCCACAACGGAAGCTCGGGCATGCCGGGGAGCGGTTGAAAGCCAAATAAATCGCTGTAAGCCTTCGTTCCGAATTGTGATACTTTATAGCCCTCCTTTTGAAAAGCTCTCCGGAGCCCAAGCTGTATGTCAAACTTTTGACAGTTTTCACCCTGGCCCATCACCAGTATTACAGGTACGGGAATTTCCATAAGTGGCATGTCCGACTCAAATGTCTCTTCGAATTGGATGGGGGAGGCTTGAGGCAAGATGTGAATTCTTTTTCCAGCAGCCTGGGCAAGTGCTTTATTTTCTTCGCAACCCATTTTCATATCTGGAATTGTCTCGTTGAAAAGGACTGCGTCGCACTCTGCCAGAGCGTCTGAAAAATTCTCCCGGAGCAGCACACCTGTAGGCGCGCCTCCATCCAGTCCGCAGGTATCCTTGCCCTCCCATCCGAAGCCCTTGGGAGGGACAGCGGCAATCTGTTCATAGCTCTCCAGCATTTGACTGTATCTGGCCATGGGGCAAAAATTTTTGTTGAAGGGATATACCAATAATTTTTTCATATTTTCACCTCATTTTGTAAACGTATAGCCGGATTCCTTTAAAAAGCATATAGCTTTAAGGCCCTCTTCCGCTTCCATACGCACGGAATGACATTTTGACAGACGCAAATCTTTAGAGATACCCTGCAAATCGTCAGAATGGGCGGCACACATTATGCATCGGGCGAGCGCCCAGCAATTTTTGCAGTGTTCCTCGGTAACCTGAGCCGGATTTATTAAAAGCTTGGCCTGATCCACGTCAAAGCCATGCTCCAGATCGCCTATCACCATAAGCTGGGAGCTTTCACTGACACGCTCGCAAGGGAAAAAGCGCCCGTCGGTATCAATAAACAGCCGCATTGCCCCCGCAAGGCAGGGGCCGCTGGGATGAACAACCGGAGGGAGCCTGGGAATCCTGCCGAGGCGCTCATAGGCTTGAGTGTAGACAGCTCTGCGATTGCTTATGAGGGGAGAGAACCGTTTCTCGTCCAGCTTACCCAGCATATGAAGCAAAAGCTTGCACAGCTCATGGTTGTAGTACAGTGAAAAAGCCTCGCTGTAAGTATATTTTTCATCTGTATACATATCGTTAATAAAATTCATTGATAAATTGTAGTAAGACAGCACATCATCGGATTTAAAAAGTGACGGCAGGCAGTTGTCATCCGTCTCAGGGTTAATTACCGCATTAAATCGAAGGTCGTTGTGGGATTGTGGATATTCCCGGTGGATGTGTCGGATATTATTCATTATAAGGTCATAGGATCCGCTTCCATTGGGGAATTTGCGGGATTGGTCATGAATTTGCTTTGGGCCGTCCAGGCTTATCAAAATGCTGAATTGATTGTTTATGAGATAGCCATACACCTCCGGTGTCAGGAGAGTACCGTTTGTCGTCATGGAATAAGTAATTTTTCTGTCGGGGGCCTGCTTTTTAACATAGTCGACGCATTGCTTGATTAAAGGCAGCTCCAGCAGGGGCTCTCCTCCATAAAACCCTAAGACAAAGTTCATGGTATCCTCGGAGTGTGCCAAGGCCATATCAATCGCCTGCTTGGCGGTTTCAAAGCTCATGCTTTTGGGAGAGTGGGAGCGATTCTCATAACGGCCGGAGTACGCGCAATAGGCGCACCGAAGGTTGCATCGCTGAGTGATCTGTAAAATAGCCTGCTGAATTTTCTTACCGAGATGAGCGGAAAGAGTGTCCGTTTCGGGGTGGCGAATGCTTTCAATTTTTGCCTCGAGACAAAAGCCTTTTTCCTGAAACCCTCTAAGCACGGAATCGTTTTCCTCAGTCTCCACGCCTTGCTCAATTTCTGTAAGCGCCTGATACTGCTCCTCATCAACAGCAAACACGCAATTTGTATTTGCGTCGAAAACATAGCGGTGCCTCGGGATTGAAAATGTGTGGAAGAGTAGCGGCATGTCTTCACCTGCTTTCTCACTATTTATAGTCAAGTATTTAAGCACCTGTTAAAGATTGCCGGACGGGTTGATGCATTGCAGGAACGCAGGACAAGAGTTTGTCAGCTCTTGATAGGTGCCTTGTCCCACTAAACGTCCCTTTTCCATAACCAGAATTTTATCCATTCCGCACAGGATGTCGGCCCGGTGTGTTATGACAAGAAGAATTTTACTTTCGTTTTTTCTGACAAGGAGCTCGTTGAGGATCTGCTCGGATTCCACATCAAGATTATTGCTTGCTTCATCAAGAACAAGAATTTCGTGGGGCTTCACCCATGCCCTCAGCGCCGCCAGCTTTTGCCGCTGTCCGCCTGAAAGCTTCATGCCGTCCACTCCAACAACCGTATCCAGGCCGTCGGGCAGGCTGTCAATGAAATCTGCGGCTCCCAAAGTAATTGCGGCATTCATAATTTTATCATCTGGAATACGCCGCATAAGATTAATATTATCCCTGACAGTGGCGTTGAACAGGAAAACCTTTTGCTCCACAAGGCTGAAGAGATCCCTGTATTGTTCAAGCTTTATTTCACGTATGTCTGTCCCGCAATAGGCAATTTCACCCTGGGACGGTTCGTATAACTGAAGCAAAAGATTTATAAGGGAGCTTTTGCCGCTGCCGTTGGCTCCTACAACGGCGATTTTTTCATTCGGCTTAATTTCAAATGAAACCTGCATTAGAGCATTTTCACGCTCGTTATAGCTCAGCGTTACATTTTTGAACTCAAAGCGAGGCGCGCCTTCCGGAAGGGACAGGCTTCCCCCTGCTTCCGTGTCCCCAGCCATAAAATCAAGATAGCGCTTTAGTGATGGCAGGATGGGGGTGAAATAAAACTTGATACGGGTTAGAAAGGATATGGAGCTGACTACCAGTTGGGAATAGGATATAAAGGAGAAGAGCCCTCCCAGCGTTAATTGGCCGCTAAAAATAAAAATGGCCCCCAGGATATAGAGTACCCCTGTGAGTAACTCGTCGACAGTGCCTGATGCAACATTATTCTTTTGCTCTGTCCCAGCCATTTCATACTCATTTTTTATCATTTTACGCCTCAGCCGTGTAAGTTCCGACATTTTAAGGCGGAGTAACCTCCATAGCTTTACAGTGAGAATACCTTGCACCGTCTCGCCGATCCATTCTGAAAAAACGGCGTGAAGCTTTAAGGCGGAATCAAATACTTTAATACGCTTTTTTGTATAGTAGCTGTTTATTGCAATTTTTACAGGGACAATCGACAGCACCAAAACAGTCAGTTTCCAATTGATTAGTGTTAACCCTACGACACCACCAATCATACACAAGCCCTGTACAAGCGAGGCCACGAAAATGGGATCAGATATTTTGGATATACTGGCCACATCATATTCTATATTCTCAATGATTTTGTTGCTGTTGGAATCCTTAAAAAATGAAACGGGCAGCCTCATCAAATGGCGTAGGGCACGATGAAGGAGTTTAAAGGGCAGTAATTTGTTAATATAGTTATAGCAGAAAAATTGAATCATTTCCGATAATTGAATTAAAGCAAACAAGCCTAAGATAAGAAGGGTGATACCTATTACTATACGGATATCGCCGCCCAAAACCCCGTTGTCAATAAGCCGCTGTCTTAATAAAGGATCCAGCGTGCGAAGCAACGCGGTAGCCAAGGCACATAGGCTCAGGGTGAAGAGACGGGCCCGGAATGGCCGCAACAACGGAAGCAAATGCCTAAGCGCTTGGGGTATCCTGTTGATGTCGACTTGAATTGGGTTCATCCTTCCTCCCTTCTGTGTCGTTTATTTCAAACTTACATCAGCAGAAACGAGTTGTTTACTTTGAATTGATATCATCTGACAACAACGGTGTTCGCCAACCGTGTGAGCAAGTACTCAAGAAAAATGCAAAGAATTAAAACGCAGTATTTATTATGGAGTACACAAGATTAGAATAATTGTGCATTGTTAAAACATACTGATATTATACAACATTTTACTTAATATACAAGTACCTATCAAAAAAAGATAGCTTTATAGAGAAAATTTCACAATCTTATAAAATAATTCGGCATATCCATTACGCAGGGACATTAAAACAACGTATAAAAAATCCTATCGCAGATAATCCTTACATGGTATATAATGGTATCGGAATCAATTATATACGCAACTGTATACACAACTATATACGCAACGTAAGGCATGACACTCTATTAGAAAGGGAGACACGATGTTTAAGGTCTTTCTTGTCGAGGATGAGGTCGTGGTACGCGAAGGTATACGCAAAAACATACTGTGGGAGCAATATGGCTTTCATTATGTTGGCGACGCTGCGGACGGAGAGCTTGCTTTGCCCTTAATTCGTCAAATACAGCCCGATCTGCTCATTACGGATATCAAGATGCCTTTCATGGATGGCCTGGCGTTAATTGAATTAATCCGCAGGGAACTGCCCGGTACAAAAATCGTCATCATCAGTGGATATGGCGATTTTTCCTACGCTCAGCAGGCCATCCGTATGGGTGTGGAGCAGTATCTTTTAAAGCCGGTGGCAAAGGGGAAAATCGTTGAGATTCTGATTGCACTGCAGAAAAAAATGGAAGCTGAACGGCAGCAGCAGGAATATCTGGCGAGGTTTCAAAAGGAGGTTCAGGAATACGAAACGTTTTCACGCAGGCGATTTTTCGAGCAAATTGTCTCCGGGGGATTAAGCGTGTTGGAAATCTCCGAAACCGCAAAGGCCATGGGCATTGATGTTAACGCTCCTTTCTACAATATTGTGCTCTTTTCTCTTAACAGCGCAGGCTTTGATGGAAGCGCCCCGGAGCGTTATACAGACGCCCTTTCCGCACTTCAGGACAGGATCCGGCAGCTTATCGCAAATCACCCCGAATTCATTTTATTCCGGCGGAGTGTTACGACCTACGCTGTTTTGGTAAAGGGCGGGGAGAACGACATCGTTCAACATACCTTTGATTGCATCGAGAATATCAAGAACCACTGCTCCCTTGCCGGTCCCGATATAAACTGGCATATTGCCCCCGGTACGCCGGTAACCCGGCTTGGTGCCATTCCGGCCTGCTATACGGAGGCAAGCCGGGTTTTATCCTATCGTTATCTTTGCCCGGCGGAGCACATCCTGTCAAAAGCCAGCATCAGGGAGATCCGAAAAAAGAACGGTTCAGAAATGGACTCCATTGAAAAGGAAATTGACCAGGAGCATATCCTTAGCTTTTTAAGCAGCGGATCGGCAGAGGAGATCCCTCACTTTATGGATCAGCTGCTTCAACGCGCAGGTGATGAAGCTGTTTCCCTGCCTTTGTTCTGCAGGTATCTGACAATGACGGTCTATTTTGCTGCCGTTCGGTACCTGGATTCCATTGGCTGCCGCGCAGACAGCTTCTGGTCGCTGGAGCTTCGGCCCAGTGACAGCGTGTCAGCACCGGAAGAGGTGCGGCAGTACCTGCACCACGTTATGGGGCAGGTTATTGAGCTTCGGGAGCATGAAAGCAAGCAGCAGCAGCGGGATCTTCTCACTCAGGCCATCCGGTTCATCGACGAGCATTATCAGCAGGAGTCGGTTTCCCTGGACAGAGTGTCCAGAAAAGTCAATGTCAGCTCAAATTACTTTTCTGCACTCTTCAGTCAGGAAATTGGCCAAACCTTCATCGAATATCTCACCGGTAAACGGATTGAGGCGGCAAAACGCCTGCTTCGTCAAACAGATAAGCGTTCCAGCGAGATTGCCTACGCCGTTGGGTATAAGGATCCCCATTATTTCAGCGCCGTCTTTAAAAAGGTTTCGGGCTATACGCCCAACGAATATCGCAGGGAAAGCAAGCAGTAAGCGCAAATTTTCCCGGGGAGGCGAAAAGGAAAATGACCATGCAGAGCAAGCTCTGGAAGATGATCCTTGTGGTGGCACTACCCCTTATGATTGTTATCATTGCAATTGCATCCATCGGGATCGGGTATGCGCTGCAGTATTACGCAATTCTGAACAATGTTACCACGGCTTCGGACTTCAATCAGAATTTCAAGGACGACATCGATCTTAAAATGTACTATTACGTCATTGAAAGCCAATATTCCGAAGGCCTCCCCATTAAAGAGGTACAGTCTGCCGAGCGGATTGCGCGCAAGCTTATTGATACCACGACGGAAAAGGATAGTCTCAGCGCAATCAGCAGCGTACAGAACCTGTCACATAACCTGGAAGAAAAGATTCAACAGATTGCGGAAACGAAGATATACGATTCCCGCATGGATCAACTGAAAAACAATATCTATATCCTGACGGATCTGATTCAAAAATACATGTATATCTATCTCTATTATGAGGCAGCGCATTTAAACACTTTGCAGACAGCCATGATTACCAACATGATCCTTCTCATAGGCGTGGTCGTGGTTTTATCGCTGGTTTTGCTCTATTTTCTTTTGAACAACTCAAGAAAGCTAAGTCGCAGGATTGTGGATCCCATCGATAAGATATGCCGGCGGCTGAAAGCTATCGGCAAGGGCAGCTTGCTGGTTTGTGAACCGATTCAGGCCGATGTGGAGGAAGTTCAGCTTCTTTCCGACGGCATAGAGAGCATGGTGGGACGCCTGAAACGGCAGATTGAAAAGAACGCCGAGCAGGAAAAGCAGCGCAGGAACACGGAATTGGCACTTATCCAGGCACAGATTAATCCCCATTTTCTTTATAATACACTGGATACCATTATTTGGCTTATTGAATCCGGGGAAATGGCTGATGCGCTGACGATGATTGACAGCCTGTCCCATTATTTCCGGTTTTCCTTAAGCCGGGGACATAATGTCATCACCCTTGCCGAGGAGGAACAGCACATTCGAAGCTATCTTGAAATCCAGCAGATGCGTTACAGGGATTTGATGAAATACGAGATAGACATTCCACAGGAGCTGAAAAGCTTCATTCTGCCAAAGCTTACCCTGCAGCCTCTGGTAGAGAACGCGCTGTACCACGGCATAAAAATAAGACGCCGTCAGGGCTTTATACGGGTAATCAGCAGAGTCCAGGACGAACACCTGATTCTGGAGGTGTTCGACGATGGGATTGGTATGACAAAGGATCGCCTTAACTTGGTACAGGCCTCTTTAGTGAACGGCAGCTCCGAAGGGTTCGGTCTGAGGGCGGTGCATCAGCGCATTCAAATACTGTTTGGCACAGAATACGGGCTATCGGTGGAAAGCACTCCGGAGGTGGGGACAAGGATTAGCGTGACGATTCCTATGCAGACCATGGCGGAGTCGGCCGGTTGATACGTGATTTTCCCATAGTAATGCAAAAGCATGCCCACTCCATCATTTTTCCAGCAAAGGCTTTATACCGGAAGAAGGCTTATACCGGAGAAGCTTTATACCAGGAGAGGCTTTATTCCAGCAAAAGCCTTATACCGGAGAAGCTTTATACCAGCAGAAGCCTTATACCGGAGAAGCCTTATTCCAGCAAAAGCCTTATTCCAGGACAAAGCTTTATTCCATGAGATAAACAGGAGATGGCTACATGAAAAAAAGAATGCTTGTAATGGTTGCCGCCGGGCTTGCGGCGCTCCTTTGCGGATGCTCAAAAAACACCCAGCCTGTGGACAATGCTTCCAAGGAAAGCCGGATCATCGTCGGCTTTTCCCAGGTGGGCGCCGAGTCGGAGTGGCGCGTTGCCAACACCGAAAGCATAAAGGCTGCGCTGAGCGTTGAAAACGGCTACGAGCTCATTTATGACGATGCCCGGCAGGAGCAGGAGAACCAGATCCGGGCCATTCGTACCTTTATTCAGCAGGACGTGGACTACATTGTATTCTCTCCCAAGGTTGAAACGGGTTGGAATTCCATACTTATGGAAGCCAGGGAAGCCGGCATACCGGTTATCATGATCGACCGCGATATCGAAGTGGAGGACAAGGAGCTTTATACCACCTACATCGGCTCCGACTTTCGCAAGGAAGGCGAAAAGGCCGTCCAGTGGCTGGAAAGCCTGCTGGAGAAACAGGGGAGGACGGAGGAACCCGTACGAATCGTCCATATTCAGGGAACCATGGGCTCTTCCGCGCAGATCGGCCGGACAACAGCCCTGGAGCAGGCAATCAAACGTCATCCCAACTGGCAGCTGGTGGCACAGGAATGCGGTGATTTCACCAGAGCCAAGGCTTACGAGGTTATGGGCGCTATTTTGGAGCAAACAAAAGATATCGATGTCGTTTACTGTGAGAATGACGGCGAGGCCCTTGGCGCCATCGACGCAATGGAAGAAGCGGGATTAAGCTGTAATGCCGATGCTGGCGTGACAGTCATCTCCTTCGACGCCACAAGGCTCGGGCTGGAATACTGCCTGACGGGAAAAATCGCCTTGGATGTGGAATGCAATCCACTGCAGGGGCCTGCTATTGACGATATGATTCAGCGTCTTGGGCGCGGGGAGCAGATCCAACGGGAAATACTTATTGATGAGACCCTGTTCGATTGCTTTACCATCACCCGGCAGATGATTGACGAGAGGAAATATTGAAAAATAAGGGTAGCCTCCCGGGTGTTTTTTTACTGTAAAAGCAGCCGAAAATTTACGATCGCTTGGTGCTTTTCGGCATGAAATTTTTCTTTTGTTCACTATCTCACCAGGGTGGTTGAATTTCTTACCTGGTTCTTTTCTTGATATTGTTTTTGAGTTTTCCACTTGATATAAGAGAAAGCAGAAGGTATTTCTTCAAAGCATCAAATATTTTAAAAGGGAGGGAAAAATGTGAAAAAATACCTGTCTGTTTTTCTTGCTGCATTGCTGGCACTTCTTATTACCGCATGCGGTTCACAACCGGTGGATCAAAACACTCCGGGTTCCAAGGAGCTGATTCGTGTGGGCTTTGCCCAATGCAAAGCGGATGAGTCGGATTGGCGTAAAGCCAACACCAAGTCCATGCAGGAGACACTGAGTGAGAAAAACGGCTTCAATTTGATCCTTGCCGACTCCAACAATGATGCGGCAAAGCAGGTATCTGACGTTCAGGGCTTTATCGACCAGGAGGTTGACTACATTGTTATTGCCGCCGTCAACATGGACGGCTGGGACACTGTTCTTGCAAATGCCAAAGCGGCAGCCATACCCGTTATTCTTGTTGACCGCACCATCAATGCCGCTGAAGACCTTTATACCTGTTGGGTGGGCGCAGACTTTAAGGCTGAGGGTGTGAAGGCCGTCGAGTGGATGGCTAAGCGATTTGCCGGCAGTAAGGAAGTTAATATTGTCAATCTGCAGGGACAGCTGGGCGCGTCTGCTCAAATAGGGCGCAGCACGGCTCTTGAAGAGGCCATAGCCCGGAACAGCGGCTGGAAGATGCTCGCTCAGCAAACAGGCAACTGGAGTACCGACACGGCAAAGGAAATAATGGCTTCCTGGATTCAGCAATACGGTGACAAAATCAATTGTGTTTACGCTGAAAATGACAATATGGCGGACGGTGCCATTCAGGCTCTTGAGGAAGCCGGTATTGATGTTGGCGGGGATGACGGGGTTGCCATCATTTCTTTCGACGCAAACAGGGCTTATCTCCAGATGACCCTGGAAGGCAAAATTAACTGCAATGTGGAATGCAACCCTCTGCATGGTCCCAAGGTTGCTGAAATAATCAATAAGATACAAGGCGGCGGAGCTCCTGAAAAAATTGAAGTTGTAGACGAGGCTGCCTTCTATTATGACACCATTACTCAGGAAATCATTGACGCTCGCGAGTATTAATCCAAAGAGGGCGGTTCCTGAGAGATTTTCAGTATAGCCAGGAATCCGTTATGGTTCTATCAGAATCCTTAATATTGGAATTCTTTATTCGGTTTGGGAAGGTTATCGTCTGAGCCTTCCCAAACCCAAATTTGTTGTTATAGCTAAAAGCAATCAGCAGCTTAATACAAGGGGGGCATTACTTTATGAGTATGATAAAGCAAGAACAAGGCCGTCCTTCACTTGTAATGGAGGGTATCGGAAAGTCATTCCCCGGTGTTCGCGCACTGGATAAGGTTGATTTTATGCTGCGCTGCGGTGAAATACATGCCTTGATGGGTGAGAACGGAGCAGGGAAATCCACCCTTGTCAAGGTGCTGACCGGGGTTTATTCCCTGGACGAGGGAAGTATCAGGCTGGAGGGGCACCCTGTGGTGATACGATCGCCCCAGGATGCGCAAAGAAACGGGATAAGCACCGTTTACCAGGAGGTGAATTTATGCCCCAACCTCACCGTGGCGGAAAATCTTTTCCTGGGGCGTGAGTCCCATGCAAGGGGCTTAATCAACTGGCGGCAGATGAACCGAAGGGTTGCGGATTTATTAGGGGAGCTCAATATCCTGGCGGATCCCGCGGCACAGCTGGACAGCTACTCCATTGCAATCCAGCAGATGATTGCCATTGCCCGCGCCGTAAATTCGGAATGCAAATTTTTAATTCTCGATGAGCCAACCTCATCCCTTGATGGGGACGAAGTGAAAAAGCTTTTTACGCTTATGAGGCAGCTTAAGGCTAACGGTGTGGGAATTTTGTTTATTACGCATTTTCTCGATCAGGTTTATGAAATATGCGATCGGATAACGGTGCTCAGAAACGGGGAGCTCGTTGGTGAATATGAGGTGGAAAGCCTGCCCCGGCTTGAGCTTGTGAAAAAGATGATGGGCAAGGAAATCGAAATGCTTTCGGAGCTTACCGGCGATAAGGATGAATCGCGGTTTGAAGGGGAGACGCCCTTAATACAAGCCTGTGAGCTGTCAAGCAGCGCCTCGGGAGTAGCCCCCTTCAATTTGGAAATGCACAAGGGCGAGGTTGTGGGCGTAAGCGGCCTTTTGGGCTCCGGTCGAAGCGAGCTGGTCCGGGCAATATACGGTGCTGACAAAGCTACCCAGGGCCAGCTGTTTATCAAAGGCAAAAGCGTAAGAATAAAAAATCCCTTGGACGCAATGATGAAGGGCATGGCTTATTTGCCGGAAGACAGAAAGGCCGATGGCTTACTTGCAGATCTGTCGGTGAAGGAAAATATTATTATTGCTCTTCAGGCAAAGCGTGGATTGTTCAGGCGTTTATCCCGAAGGGATATGGAAAAATATGCCGACGAGTATATTAAGCTTCTCAATATTAAAACGGCGGACAGTGAAACGCCGGTTAAGAGCCTTTCCGGCGGCAATCAGCAAAAAGTCATACTGGCCCGCTGGCTGCTTACCAATCCGGAGTTTATGATATTGGATGAACCCACCCGGGGAATTGATATCGGTACGAAAACAGAAATACAAAGGCTTGTGCTGAAGCTTGCGGGTGAAGGCAAGAGCGTTGCTTTCATTTCCTCGGAGATGGATGAAATGCTTAGGGTTTGCTCACGAATGGTGGTCATGCGGGACCGGAAAAAAGTGGGAGAGCTAACCCGGGGCGAGCTGAATCAGAGTACAATCATGCGGACCATAGCAGGAGGAGAGGAGAGGCGATGAATGTATTCAATCCTGGAAACGGAGCGGGCAAGCCGGCTTTAAAGCCCCTTGCAGGAAGACTTTTGAGCAGCCGGTTAGCTTTTTCACTGGCAGTTCTCATTGTTGTGGTGATTCAGAATATTCTTACAACTCCCACCTTTTTTAATATTACAATCACTAATGGTTTGATATCAGGTTACATACCCAACATCCTGGATGAAGCCAGCGAGCTGGTTATAGTAACGCTGGGGATGACTTTGGTTATTGCGGCGTCAGGGGGCGTGGATATCAGCGTCGGCGCCATTATGGGGATTGCGGCCAGCTTCTGTGGACTTATGCTAAACGGTGAGGAATACCGAACCGGTATTTTCCACAGCCCATACCTTTTGGCGCTGCTTGTGGGGCTGCTTGGGGGAGCACTGTGCGGGGCCTTTAATGGCTTTTTGGTATCGGTCTTGAAGCTTCAGCCCATGATTGCCACCCTCATCCTCTTTACGGCGGGGCGATCGATTGCAAAGCAGATCACCCATGGACAGACCATTTATATTATGAATCCGGTGTATAAATGGTTAGGGGTTCAAATACCCGGCGTACCGGTAAGAACAAAAATAATCGTAACCGCTGCCATGGTTTTACTCGTGGTCTTGGTTATAAAATTAACAAGCTTGGGACTTTATATCCAGAGTGTGGGAATAAACGGCTCCTCGTCCCGTCTTGTGGGCCTAAATTCACGGGCCATTATCTTTATAGCCTTTACAATGTGTGGCGTATTAGCGGGGGTGGCAGGGCTTATGGGCTCCAGCAGCGTTGCAAGCGTCAATTCGGGAGAATTGGGCCTGGGCATAGAAATGGACGCCATATTGGCGGTGGCTCTGGGCGGCAATATGCTGGGGGGCGGCAGATTCAGCATAGCCGGCTCCGTAATTGGGGCCTACACCATCCAGGCTATTACAACCACCTTGTATGCCATGAATGTTCGGGCGGACCAGTTAAACGTCTTTAAAGCGTTTATCATCATCCTTATCATTGTTGCCAGCAGTGACGTATTCAAGGAAAAAATCAAAAAGCTGACGCGAAAAGCATTTGGCAGGAATATGGCTGTTGGAGGTTTAGGCAATGAAAGAAAGTAAGAAAAGTACTCTCTTTGCTCCGGGAACTGTGACAAAGCGTAAAGGCCTGAGTAAAACAGGGGCCTTGCTTATGATTACGGTTTCTCTTTTTGTGCTTCTTTATGCTGTCTCGTCTGTTTTGTTTGTGGACAGTAATTTCACTAAATATTCGGTTTTCTTTAACCTCATAAACAACAAAGCCTACCTTATGATGATTGCCCTGGGATTAACGGTTGTTTTAATAACCAACAGCATTGACATTTCTGTTGGCAGTGTGACGGGCTTGGTTAGCATGGTTATTGCCGTGATGCTTCAGGCTTCAGGGGTTAACGCGTTCTGGACTATTCCTGCGGCGCTGGGTATTGGGATAGCCTTTGGCGTTGTCCAGGGTTTTTTGGTCTCTTATATGGAAATTCAGCCGTTTATCGTAACCCTTTCAGGCATGTTTTTTGCCCGGGGCATGATAAGTGTGCTAAGTGCCAAGTCCGTTCCCATAACTGACCCCATGTTCATGAGCTGGTCGGGGGCCAAGGTTTACATACCGTTTTTATATAATCTGCGCAAGAACGGAACCCATGACGTCGCCTATCTCACTCCCGCAGCGATAGTGGCTTTAATTGCTTTGGTTGTCCTCATCGTGGCGCTTAAAAAAACAAGGTTTGGGCGTTCCTTATATGCTATTGGAGGAAATCCCCAGAGCGCGCTGCTGATGGGGCTCAACGTCAAGAGGACAAAGTTCCTGGCCCATGTGCTTTGCGGCCTTCTTACCGGTATTGGTGGCCTTCTTTACACCCTGTTCGCGCCATCCGGCAATCCGGGGAACGGGTATGGCTATGAAATTGACGCTATTTCGTCCAGCGTCATAGGGGGCGTTATGCTCAACGGCGGTGTAGGGCTTCCCATAGGAACTTTTTTCGGCGTGTTGATTAATGCGCTGATAGAGCGGGTCGTACCGCTTCTTGGTATTGTGGATGCGTCCTGGCCAAGAATTATCACCTCCGGATTTCTGTTTGCTTTTATCGTACTTCAGAGCCTGTTTTCAGGCGCGGGCATAAAAGGCGGCCTTAAACTGCTGCTGCCTCAGTGGTTGAAATTCAGGAGCAATGATAAATTGAAAAGAGATATTACTACCTAACGCAAGGGCTAACGCATTTACAAGATCCTCATTTTGAACCGGATGCCGCTTGAAATGAAACAAAGAATCAATTATTATGGCTATAAGCAAGCATGAATTTGCTAATGCATCTTAGAAGCATTCAAAGCTATAAACTTTTAGCCCTTTATAATGTGATTCTCGCATATAATGCTACTATTATAAAATGAGGAGGAAAGCACAATGCCCAGCGTATTAATTGAAGTCCGTCGGCAATACACCCCGGAGGAAGAAGAAGCTCTTATGGAGGCTGTATACAAGGCGTTATGTCAGGCCTTCAAAATAAAGCCTCATGATAAAAATGTTCGTCTCCTCGTCCATGAACCCCACCGCTTTTTATGCCCTCCGGATCGTGCCAAACCGGAGTACTACACCTACATTAGCATCGACGCTTTTGATGGACGTTCGCTGGAGGCAAAGCGGAATCTGTATAAAACCATTGTTGCCAACCTTGAGCCCTTTGGTATTCCATCGGACCATGTCCTTATTCTTATCCGTGAAAGCCCCAGGGAGAATTGGGGTATTCGAGGCGGACTTGCTGCCTGTGACGTTGACCTGGGTTTTAAAATAGATGTGTAGAACCGTAGAACCCCAGACACATCAGGCTTAAGCAAAAAGCGGGCTGAAAATAAACTTTTCAGCCCGCTTTTTGTTCCGTTAGAGAGGCTATTTGTATAGAAATTGATTAAATGGTATAAGGAAGAAAACTTCCAGGCATGTAACCGTGAGAGTGAAAATTGAGCAGATTAATGTCTTAATTCTTGAAAAAAGGGCAGAAAAGAGAGCAGATCCGATCAAGCGGAATTTTAAAAATTATATTATTCTGTATTGGTAGGGGGTGCATACGATGCATGCATGGGAGGCAATCCAAAAAACACTGGATTATATTGAGGAACATATTGCTGAGGATATTAAAATTGAAATATTGGCAGAAACCGCTTCTCTGTCATTATTCTATTATCAGCGCTTATTCAGCCGTTTGGTTAAAAGGCCTGTGCGGGAATATATTAAGCTGCGGCGCATGGCGGTGGTGGTGGAGGTTCTCCAAAACAGGAAAAACCGCATTCTGGACATTGCTTTAGAGTATGGCTTCGGCAGCCATGAAACCTTTACGAGAGCTTTCAAAGAGGTGTATGGAATGACACCCGAGCAATACCGGGAGAAGCCGGTTTCACTCAACCGGTTTGACAAACCGGATTTATTGCTGGGCTATACCTTAATTGACGAGGGTGTACCTCTGATTAGCGAGGGGCTTGTTCTGGAAATGAACCGCAGAATTTTAAATAAACCGGTTGATTTTATGGGAGTGCTCGGTTATGTACCCATTGAGGAGCAGCTGCCTGTTGGGGAATCCACCGGTGTGGATATGCCAGGTGAAATATGGCGTCGTTTTCATGAGGAGAAAAGTCGGATTACCCGCATACCTGGCGGACGCGAGGTGGGTGTCGCCTATATGGGAGATGCACCAAAGGGATGCTTTACCTATTTTGCAGGAGCGGAGGTTGCGCCTGGGATGAAGGACGACCATTTTCAAACGTGGCAGCTTCCTGCAAGGGAATACATTATTTGCGGATTTGAGGCAAATAATTTCCAGGAGCTTGTTACCGTTGCCCTTAACAAAGCAGTAAAATACAGCGGTCTATGGCTTGAAAAACACGGCCTGATAATGGATGTGTTCGCCCCTGAACTTTACTATGGCAGTACAGAGGATACAACTTATATGGAATTGCTGATACCTTTTATTAAAAAGCGGTAAGAATAAAGGCTTTAAATAGAAAGGACAGTTTTGGAGTAATAAGCTCGTTTTTTCTCTATGGATGAAATACGGAGGTTTTTATGGGAGTCAATATTAATTTTGAAGTACAAAGCTTTAAAGCAGTCAGAATCATAGGCAAAGAGGTTATTGCCGGAAAGAAAAACCCTGTTCCGGATTTATGGAAAAAGATATTAAACGATGGAACAAACGCTATTCTGCAAAGCCTGCCTGAGCGCGTATCTCCATTGGGAGACACCATTGGATGGATGGGTGAATACAATTCGAAGACAAAAGAGTTTGTTTATATTGCAGGTATATTTGCCAAACCCAATGCAAATGTTCCAAATGGTTTTTCCTGCCGTGATATTCCCGATTGCCTCATGGGAATTGGCTGGATACAAGGAAACACGTCCAGTCTTGAAAAAGGAGCTCACGGTAAAACAGAAAAAATAATGAGAGCCAATGGGTATATGCCGGATTACTCCATTGCCGCCATTTCAATGGAGTACTATTCCTTCGATAAGTATGCCAATATTGAAGAAGATGGTAAGAACACCTTTACATTTGGATATTATTTACCCTGCAAAAAAATTATCTAATTTCCAATGAACAAAAATAGGGTGAAAGCTTCTGCATTGCCTTTATTGGATTTGAAATAAAAACATTCATAGATACATTTTCAACAAGCATACTGCCGCCAAGAGGGAAACATCCTCCAGCGGCAGTTTTTTATTGTTAAAATTAGAGATCGCTATTGAGGTCAAGAAACTAAAAAAATAATATGGCATCATGGAAGTATTAAGACATCGTGGCTTATCTGGTGAAAAGGATGTGTATTCGGCTTTATTTGCCAATAATTTTGATATAATAAAGAATTAAGACGGAGGTTTGGTGTTAGTCATTAAAATGGCGGCAAACAGCTGTTACAGGAGGTAATAATAAAGAGCATTAAGTGTGTCAAATTGCTAAATGTATAAAATATTTATGTAGGAGATTTAATATGGAGCATGAATTTATCGAAATAGTGGGTGCACGATCGAATAACCTTAAGAATATAAATTTAAAGATTCCGAAAAAGAAAATTACCATTTTTACTGGAGTTTCAGGCTCGGGCAAGTCGTCCATTGTATTTGATACGATTGCACAGGAAGCCGGACGGCAATTGAATGAAACCTTCAGCAAATTTATTCAGGGCTTTCTGCCTAAATACGGACATCCGGCTGTTGATGCAATAGAAAACCTGTCCCTGGCTATTATTGTTGATCAAAAGAGGATAGGCGGAAACTCACGCTCAACACTTGGAACAATAACGGATATTAATCCATTGCTCAGGCTGCTGTTTTCACGCATCGGACAGCCCCATAAAGGCCCCTCCAATTACTTTTCATTTAATGACCCAAATGGAATGTGCAAGACCTGTGAGGGTATAGGCAGGATTGTTACTCTGGATATTGACAAAGCCCTGGATAAAGAAAAATCGTTAAATGAAGGGGCCATTTTATTACCCGGTTATAAACCTGGCACGTGGCAATGGAAAATATATGCTGCAACGGGCTTTTTTGATTGTGACAAAAAAATAAAGGATTACTCGAAGGAGGAATATGACAAGCTTGTTTATTGTAAGCCGGTGAAAATGAGTTCCTCCCTCATAGACGGAATGAACACCACCTATGCAGGTCTTGTTGAGCGATTCATTATGCAGAATATTAAAACCCCGTATGAAAAATCGGAGGCGTCTAAGGAGAAAATCGCACCGTTCACAATGCAGGAGCAGTGCCCCGATTGCAACGGCAAAAGATATAATGAAAGTACTCTGTCATCCAAAATTATGGGATTTTCCATTGCAGACCTTACAGCAATGCAGGTGGATGAGCTTTTGGAATTAATTCAAAAAATGAATGATGAGAATGTAAAACCTGTGGTTAAAAATCTGACTGAGCGATTAAGCGATTTAATTCATATGGGGCTGGATTATATAAGCCTGGACAGAGAAACCTCCACCTTATCCGGCGGCGAATCACAGCGTGTTAAAATGGTTAAGCACCTTACAAGCAGCTTGACGGATGTCATGTATATTTTCGATGAGCCAAGCATCGGATTGCACCCCAGAGATGTACACAGGCTAAACGAGCTTCTGGTAAAATTACGTGATAAGGGCAATACGGTGATTGTGGTTGAGCATGACCCCGATGTAATAAAGGTTGCCGATCATATCGTCGATGTAGGACCCAGAGCCGGTTCCAACGGCGGCAGGCTTATGTTTGAGGGCAGCTACAGTGACCTTGTGAAATCCAATACGCTTACCGGCGAATATATGGTAAGGAGCCTGCCGATTAAGAACAATCCAAGGACAAGCAAGGAATTCATTGAAACCAAGAAAAGCAGTTTACACAATTTAAAAAATGTCAGCTTAAAAATACCTAAGGGCATATTCACTGTTGTTACAG
>JAFADM010000125.1 GCA_023424865.1 Bacillota bacterium
TTGAAATGATTGAGGACAACCGGTATGTTTCGCCCTTCATGCCGGAATATTTGAGAAGAATAAGCAACAGAATTGCCTATATCGAGTCGTCCAGAGGATGTCCCTACGGATGTACCTATTGTCTGTCTTCCGCATGCCGTGGCATGGTTTTCTTTCCCCCGGAGGAGGTAAAGGCGGATATAGCTGCTCTTGTGGATGCGGGAGCAAGGGTGATAAAGTTTGTGGATCGTTCCTTCAACACCAATGTGGCTCACTCACTTACCATATGGGAGTACATTCGAAGCTACCCAAGAGAAAAGGTAACCTTTCATTTTGAAATCAACCCGGACGGGCTTACGGAAGAGCAATTCAGCATGCTCAAGACCATGCCCCACGGACTGGTCCAGCTGGAAGCAGGCATACAATCCCTTAACCTGTGTACCTTAAAAGCCGTAGAGAGGCGCATGGATCCTGAAAAAGCTCTTTTGAACCTTAAAAGGCTTATGAGTATGGGAAATATGCATATTCATGCCGACCTCATTGCAGGCCTGCCCTACGATACGCTGGAAACCTTTAAGGATGCCTTTAACCGTGTGTTTCGCGTGGAACCGCACCATTTGCAGCTAGGCTTTTTAAAATTGCTTCACGGTACGAAAATGCGAAATCAGGCCGATAATCTGAATTATGCCTACAGAAGCTATCCTCCCTATGAGGTTTTGTCCAGCGACTCCATGTCCGCAGAGGATCTGATCTTATTGAAAGGTGTGGAGGATGTGGTGGAGCGCTTTTTCAATACCGGCAGGTTCAGTCTCAGTCTAAAGTATGCGTCAGGCTTTTTTGAAACGGCATTTGACTTTTTCAACTGTATAAGCAGGCAAATGAAGGAGAAGGGCCTTTTGCACACCCCGGTTTCAGCCCTTGGCCTGTATGAATTTTTCGAAGGCTTCGGACGCACCCAATTGCCGGAACACGCACAGGACATATTTAAAGATCTGCTGTGTCTTGATTATGCCTGTGGTATGAAAACCGCCAATCTGCCCGACTTTCTGCTCTCAGGCTCTTTAAAAGATGGGCCTGTAAAGCTGGATCTTAAGCAGGTTATGACGGATATTGGCTGCAACCCGGCGGGGAGGAAGGACTTTTTTAAACGCTATGTTGCACTGGAAGGTTTGTTTCCTATAAAAAACGGTGAAAATTTGACTTACGTACGGAATAAAATAATGGTAGATACCCGATGTGTGGATCCCGTAACAGGACGTGCCGCTTATTGTGTTATTGCAAAAGATTTTGCATTGGGTTAAGAAAAAGTGTAAAATAAGATAGATTGTAAGTTTATGTGCTGTTAAGTTCAGCATGTTAGGTTTAAATACACAACAGTATGAGGTGAAGTAGTTGAAGAAAGCCGGAACAGGTCATACGCTATCTCTTCTCACCGGTTTGGGTGTCTTTGCAGCTCTTTTTTTCCTGCAGGGCATTTCGATGGCTTTTTCTATTACCGGGGGAATTATAGCATGGCTCATTGTCATTTTACTTTTTACAAATAAAGGCGACAAAAAACAAAACACAAAGGTTTCCGTTGACAGTGAAACAAAGCAGGAAATTGATAATACTATCCGTATGGGAAGAAAAAGCATCAGCTCCATACGTCAGGCCATTCTTAGGCTCTCCCAGCCTGAGGTGAAGCGTCAGGTGGAGGAGCTTTGCGTTATAGCCGATTCCATTTTGGAAATGCTTCGCAAGGATCCCGAGGACCTGCGGGTAGTAAAGCATTTTATTTCCCATTATCTTGAGCCTACCCAAAACATTATTCTCAAGTATGCGGAGCTTGCCACCACCCGACCCATGCCGGCAGACGCCATTGCTACACTGGAGCGCACGGAGAAGTCTCTCAAAACCATACGCGCGTCCTTCCTGGAGCAAAAGGAAAAAATGCTGGCCAACGATGTGATTGATTTGGATACGGAAATCAAGGTTTTTGAAACACTGACAGGAAAAAGCCAGGAGCAGACCACCGGGGGAAGCAGCAAGGAATACAAGGGAACAAGCAGACCCCAATAATCATGGAAACAGTTGCACAAACATATGTCTATGAGAGATTTATAAATAACGAACCCAATTTTTAATGAGACGGATCTAGGAGGTTGCCTATGGAAACACAGCTGCAGACCGCTCCCAATAATAATAAGCCCGTTGCTGATTACGATGTTAACAAATGGAATGAAATGTCACCGGAGGATCGGCAAAAGGTTCTGGAGCTTGCTTCACAAATTAATGTTACGGATTCCCAATCCATCCTTTCCTATGGTACGACAGCGCAAAATGATCTGGCTAAATTTTCAGATTCCATGCTGGATCAGGTTCGGGCAAAGGATACCGGTGAAATCGGAGCCAATCTTACCGATCTTCTGCTTAAGGTACAGGAAGTGGATGTGGATGCGCTTGATCCGGAGCAGAAGGGTTTCAGCCTTGCAAAGCTTTTTGGCAATGTGAAAAAGGAAACCGGAAAATTTATGGCTCGCTATGATAAAATCAGCGTTCAAATCGATAAGATTATTGATCAGCTGGACAGAGCCAAAATTCAGCTTATCCGGGATTTAACCACGTTGGATACCCTTTATGAAAAGAACCTGGATTATTTAAAGGAACTGGATATATACATCATGGCAGGAACCCTGAAGCTCAAGGATCTTAACGACAAGGAGCTTCCCGCCCTTCGGGAAAAGGCCCAGAAAAGCGGCGATCCGGTGGATGCCCAGAGAGTTAAGGATATGCTGGAGCTCATCTCCCGCTTTGAGAAAAAGGTGCATGACCTTAAGCTTTCAAGAATGATCTCCATACAAACCGCCCCCCAGATCCGACTGATTCAGAACAATGATCAGACCCTGGTGGAAAAAATCCAAAGCTCCATAAACAATACCATTCCCTTGTGGCGCAACCAGATTGTTATCGCCATAACCATGCTGCGCCAGCAGGGTGCGTTAAAGCTTCAAAGGGATGTAACCAATGCCACCAACGATCTTCTGTCAAGAAATTCGGAGCTTCTTAAAACCAACTCCATTGACATTGCCAGAGAAAATGAGCGGGGCATTGTGGACATTGAAACCCTTAAGAAGGTTAACGAGGATCTCATGATTACTCTTGAGGAAACCCTTAAAATCCAGCAGGACGGAAGAGCCCGCAGAATCCAGGCCGAAACCGAGCTTCGGACCATGGAAGACGAGCTCAAAAGAAAGCTGCTTGAGGTTAAGGACAGGTATTAAAGGAGAGGTCTTAAGCATCTCCTTTTGT
>JAFADM010000169.1 GCA_023424865.1 Bacillota bacterium
GCTTAAGGATGCGGGAAAAGGCCATCAGGTCGCCTGTCACCGGGTTGGAAGTACGGAGTGGTAAATCTTTAAAAGGACGAATTGAAAAGAATGTGCTGATAGGAAGGAAACCCTTTATGCTTATAGAAACCAAATTAACCGAGCTTGGCTATACCCTGCCTGAGATGTCTCCTCCCGGAGCTTTATACACCCCTGTGAAGCAGGTGGGCAATGTTTTGTATGTTTCGGGACAAATTCCATGGGTTAACGGTGTGCCGAAGTACACAGGAAAAGTAGGTGGAGAGCGGGATATCGCCTACGGCCAGGAAGCGGCCCGCCTATGCATACTCAATATGCTGGCAGCACTCAAAGACCATCTTGGTGATCTGGATAAAATAAAACAGGTGGTAAGAATTTATGTTGTGGTAAACAGTGTGGTGGGCTTTACGGAACAGCATCTGGTTGCCAATGGGGCGTCCAGTCTTCTCATTTCCCTTTTTGGGACACAGGGAAGTCCTGCCCGTATGGCTGTAGGAACCAATCAGCTGCCACTGGATGTGACGGTGGAAATAGAAGGTATCTTTGAAGCAGCTGAACCATCTCTATAATTTCTACAAATCTGTTCGCTAAAATGATTCCATATAGAAAAGCTGAAATGTAACAATGTGTGAAAAGGCGGCGGTTTTATTTATGGAGTCAGGTACCAAAACGGTCAAGCTGCAAATTGGCGGCATGACCTGTGTGAGCTGTCAGAATAAAATTGAAAAAAAACTAAGAAATACCAAGGGTGTACAGGGTGTTCAGGTGAGCTATAACAATGGCACGGCTGTTATCACCTACGATCCGGATCTTCTTACTCTTAAGGAAATAAATGGAATAATCGAAAAGCTGGATTATCAGGTGCTTGAAGAAGGGCAGCAGGGCTCTGGCGCCAAGCGGGCTTTGGGTATTCTGATTATTCTCTTTTCCATTGGCATGCTGTTGAAGCAGTTTGGCGTTCTGGAGCTTTTTAATGCCTTTCCTGTGGCCGAGGAGGGTATGGGCTACGGAATGCTTTTTGTTATCGGCCTTCTTACCTCTGTTCACTGTGTGGCTATGTGCGGCGGGATTAATCTGTCTCAGTGCATGCCTAAGGACATAAAGGCAGGGACCGGTGCTAAAACGGCCTTAAGACCCAGCCTTCTTTATAATCTGGGCCGGGTTATCTCTTATACTCTGGTCGGTGCCCTGGTGGGAGCCTTCGGCTCCGTTGCCAGTCTCTCCAACGGCTTTAAAGGCGGAATTCAGCTTTTAGCCGGCGTGTTCATGGTCATTATGGGAATTAATATGCTGGGAGTCTTTCCCTGGCTGCGTAAATTCAATCTCCGGATGCCTTCTTTTATAGCCAAGAGGGTTCACGCAGGTAAAAACGGCAGCAACAGCCCCCTTGTTATAGGCCTTTTAAACGGTTTAATGCCCTGCGGTCCCCTCCAGGCCATGCAGCTTTACGCCCTTTCAACGGGAAGTCCGGTTAAAGGTGCTTTGTCCATGCTTCTTTTCAGTCTGGGAACAGTCCCCCTGATGTTCGGCCTGGGAGCCTTAAGCACCCTTTTAAGCAAAAAATTCACCAACAAGGTCATGACAGTGGGCGCTGTCCTCGTTGTGGTTTTGGGCATATCCATGTTTTCCAACGGACTAAGCCTCTCGGGCTTATCCAGCTTTATATTAAACCTTTCCTCCAGCTATGCCCAGAGCGGGGATAAGGGGAACGGGGCATCAAACGAAATTGTCATTGAGGACGGTTATCAAATTATAAACAGCTCCCTGAACTCCGGGCGCTATCCGGCCATTACGGTTCAGGCGGGAACCCCGGTAAAATGGAATCTCAATGCGCCTCAGGGCAGCATTAACGGCTGTAATAACCGATTGGTTATTCCCGAGTACAAGGTTGAATATACCCTAAAGACAGGTGATAATGTCATCGAGTTTACGCCTTCCAAAACGGGCCGCTTCAGCTACAGCTGCTGGATGGGTATGATAAGAAGCACCATTACCGTTGTGGAGCCGGGAGTTGCCTCCCAGGGCGGTACATCAGAGGAAGGGGCGGATTCTCCGACTTCCCTTATCCCTCAGCTTGACGGCAGCGATGAGCCTGTTGCCGCCAATGTAAAAATTCCCACCGATGAACTGGCAGTGGCTGTTCTTGAAAATGACGGCACTCAAACGGTAACCGTCAATCTGACAGACGAGGGCTACAGCCCGGCTATTATTGTGGTTCAGTCGGGTATAGAAGCCCAGTGGATTATTAACAATACCTCGACGAAAACAGAAAATCAGACCATAGTGGTACCTGCCTATTCCACCCAGCTGGTCTTCGATGCGGGTGAAAATGTGTTGGGGCTTTACCCGACAGCGGATTTTGATTTTTCCAATGAGAACAATACCTTTTACGGCTATGTGAAGGTGGTGGACAATTTAAAGGCCATTGATGAGGAGGCTATAAAGAAGGAAGTCTCGGAGTTTGAAACGCTTATCTGGCCGGCCAGCTTATTTGAAGGTACAAGCGGCGGCGCCAGCTGCCACTGAAAACTGAAAGGGCTAATACGCTATACTGAAAGGGTAAATACGCTATAAAGGTCAATAAATACGCTATAAAGGTCAATAAATACGCTATATAGGCCAATAAATACGCTATAAAGGCCAACTTATTTAAATCGGAAGTTTATTGAGAAAGGCAGATTGAAATGGATTTTATTTTAAGTCATTGGCATTGTATTCTCCCGCTGGGAGCCCTTATTGTGGGCTTTTTGATTATGGGCAGGAAAAAAAGGAGCGAATAAGCAAACCCTTATTCGCCCCAAAAATAGCCGTCTTCCTTTAAGGCGGTACATATCATTTGGACGGACTTAGGGCTAATACCCGGCCAGGCTGTAATTTCACGCTGGCTGTAACGCCTGAGATCCGCCAGATTTTTTATGTTCCTGCTCTTGAGAGCTTCCTGTGCCGGGGGAGCAAGCCTTTCCAAAAGAGTTTCGGCACTTGTCAGAACCCGCTTGGCCTTTGGGGGAAACTTCTTGTCAAATTCAGAAACCTCTTCGGGTTCAAGATCAAAGGCCTCGTCCTCGTGAAACCGGCCCGTAACGCCTTCAAAGGCGTTGTCATAAAGGGGCATGGCCATAAAGGCGTCAAAATTTGATCCTCCGCGGGTGGTAATGCCAAATTCCCCAGCCCGTCTGAAGCCCAGGCGGGGATAATAGTCAGGATGGCCGAAAAATAAAATTCCCCGATACCCCAGCTCCCGGGCCTTTGTGATGGCATGCTTCAAAAGGGCTTTGCCCACGCCCTTGTTCTGATAATCCGGTAAAACACTTAAGGGACCAAAGTTTAAAACCGTCGTTTCTTTTCCGTGATCATCGACGACCTTGCCAAGAGAAAACATGACATTGCCGATTATTTTTCCGCTGTCCAGCGCCACCAGGTCAAGCTCAGGTACAAAGCCGGGGCTTTGACGCAGCTTGTGGGCCAGCAGATGCTCGTCACAATCGGGATGGTTAAGCCCCCAAAAGGCTTCGCGGGTAAGCTCTTCAACTTCCCTGTAATCCTCGGGGCGTTCCTGGCGAATTTCAATTGGCTGCATATTTCCTCCGTTTGCCCTCCGCTTTAAATCCGGCGTGGTGTAATAAAACCGGTGCATTGCGTAAGGCATAATAGCTGATTCAGGGATAGTTTAGTTCAGGGCCAAAGCGTAGTCAATAGAAGCTTTGGCTATAGATGTTCATGAGTACTATTTGCCCAACTTCCCTAAATGGTATATACTAATATATCATTTGAAGTTTATGCTTGCCATTTATGGGCGCCCGGCTCTCGCCTGCGCTAACGGAAGGAACGTCGGCTTTATGGTACAAAACCAGCATCTTTATCTTAAAATATACGAGGATCTCATTGGAGACATTAAAAACGGCACCATAAGAGACGGTGATCGCCTTCCCTCTGAAATGGAGCTGGCTGAGCGCTTTAATGTAAGCCGCATTACTACAAAAAAGGCCATGAACATGCTTGCGGAAAGAGGGCTGATTATCCGAAGACCGGGGCTGGGGAGCTTTGTGCAGCTGGGAGATAAAAACCCGGAGGAGCTTTTAAGGGAGGACGGCTTGGGCAGAAATGGCCAAAACCGCATGATAGGCCTTATTATGGAGGGCTTTGGAGGCAATTTCGGCCCTCAGATGCTAAGCGCCATTGAACGCCGGGTATCGGAGCTGGGGTTTCATCTTTGCATTAAGCGTTCCCATGGGGATCAGAACGTTGAGGAAGCGGTTATCGACAAGCTTCTGGATTTGGGCGTGGAGGGCATTATTATCATGCCTGCCCATGGGGAGCATTACAATGCGGAAATTCTTAAAATGGTGGTGGAAGGCTTCCCGACCGTTTTTCTAGATCGCCATCTTAAAGGGCTTCCAGCCTCTTTTGCAGGTTCGGATAATGTGGCGGCTGCGGAAGAAGTAACCCGTTACCTCTTTGATAAAGGGCATGCGACTCTTGGAATTATCTCGGCGTTTGAAAACAGGGCCATGAGCATTCCCGCCCGGATAGAGGGCTTCAGGCGCGCTCATGAGGCCATAGGAATTCCCTTTAACCCCAAAAACAAGCTCTCCTCCCTTCAATATACCCTTCCTTTTCATGGTGATGGTACCCTGGCTCAGGAGGAGATTGATAAAATTAAGGTTTTTCTGGAGGAAAACCAGGATATTACGGCTCTATTCGCCACGGAGTACGGAATTGCACTCCAAATCCAAATCGCCTTAGAACAGTTAGGGAAAAGAGTACCGGAGGATCTTTCTGTTGTTTGCTTTGATAATGTCCTTCCCGGACACGGAATGCCGTTTTTTACTCATATCCGGCAGAATGAGGATCTTATCGGTGAAACGGCGGTGGATATTCTTAGTGAGCTCATAAGTAAAAACAGGGCTATTCTTCCCCCTGTTCACCGTTTAATACCAGCTAAGCTGGTGGAGGGTAAATCCGTCCGTGAAATAAAGGCCAAGCCGTGAAGGCAGGCAATTGGCATAGATGCTTTATACCAAACCGGTTAAAACAAGTAGCGTTTCTACAGCGCTCTTTTTTTATGTCCCTTTATAAGATGAACGCCGAATGCAAGACGGCATAAAAAACACAGGAGACAGGCAAGGCATAAGGGGAAGAGAGTAAGGCCGGCAGCAAAAAAAGTTTAAATGATATATTTGGTATATTTAAATATAATATTTAGATTGACAGCGGTAGGGGCCTGTGCTATTTTGAAAACAGGAAAAGGAGGAGCCTTTTCTTAATGATGAATGTGGAGGATCTGCTATGTTTTTTCCAGTAGAAAAATTTGAGCGGCGCACCCGCGAAATGGAACGCTTCCTGCATGTGGAGCTGGAGAATCTTGCCCCCTTTGAAACCCTGGAGGGCGCCAACGGCCCGGATGAAATATACAATAAGCTTCCCGAGATCTTTAATGGAATGCCTATTGAGCTTAATGACTTTTTTGTAGGCCGGAATCGTTATCTGTGGTTAAGAAAAAAGGTGAAGCTGCCTGATGCCAGGGACGGTTATACGGTAACAGGCCTTTTCGATTTTGGCAAAACCGGCGGCGGCCATAACAGCGGCTTTGAATCCTTGCTTTTTATTGACGGCCATCCCTGCCAGGGTGTGGACACCTTTCACAACGATGTTAACCTGGATAAGTTTGCGGGAAAAGAAGTGGAAATAATCTTCCTTCTCTGGACGGGACTGGAAGGGGGAGGGGCTCACACCACCTTCTATCACCAGATTAAAAGGGCTCAAATCGGGTATCTTCATAAAGCCGCCGACGAGCTTTACTACTTCTATAAAGCCATTTTCAAAACCGTTAAGCTTCTTGGGGATGAAAACCCGGAAAAGCATGCCCTCATAGCCGCCATGGATCGCTCCCTGGCCTTCCTTAACTGGGATGTGGACAAATTCCACGGGACGGTGTCCCAGGCACTTGACAGCCTCATGGGAAGCCTTGAAAAAATGGAGAAAAACAGTGCCGTCACCGTACACTGTGTCGGCCACACCCATATTGACGTTGCCTGGCTGTGGCGCCTCAAGCATACCCGTGAAAAGGCCATGCGCTCCTTCTCCACAGCTTTAAAGCTCATGGAGGAATTCGACGATTACTATTTTCTACAGTCCCAGCCCCAGCTTTATAAATACATAAAGAGCGATTATCCCGAAATTTACGAGAAAATTAAAAAGAAGGTTGCCGGCGGACAGTGGGAAGCCGACGGCGGCATGTGGCTGGAAGCCGACTGCAATATCACCTCCGGCGAATCCCTGGTACGCCAGTTCCTTCACGGCATTTCCTTCCTTCGTGAGGAATTCGGCGTCAATTGCCAATACCTGTGGCTCCCGGACGTTTTCGGCTACAGCTGGGCTCTTCCCCAGATTCTCCGCCAGTGCAATATTAAAACCTTCATGACAACCAAGATAAGCTGGAACCAGTACAATACCATGCCAAACGACCTTTTCGTATGGCGCGGCATAGACGGCAGCGAAATACTTACCTATTTCATTACCACTCCTGAGGTGGGAGCAGCCCCCGACAGCCGTTTTGCCACCTACAACGGGATGCTCAGCCCCCGGTCGGTCCTTGGAACCTGGAAGAAATTCAGGAACAAGGATATCAGCCAGGACGTGCTCATTTCCTACGGTTATGGCGACGGCGGCGGAGGTGTCAACCGGAACATGCTTAAAATGCGCCGGGCCATGGATAAGCTTCCGGGACTTCCCAACGTTAAAACAGGCCGGGCAAGCGAATTCTTTGATAAGCTTCATGACTCCGTTGAAGCCACCGACAGGTATGTTGCTACCTGGGACGGTGAGCTGTACCTTGAATACCACCGGGGAACCTACACCAACCAGGCCTATAATAAGAAAGCCAACCGCAAGCTGGAAAACAAGCTCTCAGAATCGGAATGGCTGTCCAGCATGCATTACCTTAAAGAAGGAACCTATGACCATGGAACCCTCCATGAGGGCTGGGAAACCATCTTAAGAAACCAGTTCCATGACATTATTCCCGGCTCCTCCATCCGTGAGGTTTATGAGGACTCCAAAAAGGAATACGAGGGGGTGGATGAGGCACTTACCCTCCTTCAGGATAAGGTTCTTTCGGGCCTTACCCAAAAAAACGGCAGCGCCTATACTCTGTGGAACTTCGGAAGCTTTACCCGCCGCGAGGCCGTGTTTGTTCAAGAGAAGCGCAGTGGTGTGTTCAAGGATGAAAAGGGCCGGGTGCTGGATACCCAAAAGACCGAGGACGGTTATTGGGTTCGGGTAGATCTTGCTCCTCTCTCCATCTGCAGCCTTACCTTTGAAGAAGGCTCCGAGTTCATAGCAGCCCCGTCTCCTTTTATCGTGGATGTGGCTGCCAGGAAGCTGACAACGCCCTTTTACAGCATTTCCTGGAATGATGAAAACGAGCTTGTTGAAATTTATGACCTGGAAAACAAGCGGCAGGTGCTGAAGGGAAAGGGCAATGCCCTGGAGATTTTTGAGGATAAGCCCCTTGCCCACGATGCCTGGGATATTGATCTGTTCTATACTCAGAAAAAAGAGAAGCCCATGGTTAAAGCTCCGGCAAGGCTTATTGAACAGGGCAATCTTCGTACCGTGGTTCGTTTTGAATATGCCTACAACGCATCTGTGATCCAGCAGGATATGATCGTCTACAGTGACAGCCGCCGTATTGATTTTGCAACCCGGGTAGACTGGAGAGAGGATCACCGTCTTTTAAAAACCGCCTTTGAGGTGAATGTAAGAAGCACCAAGGCCACCTACGACATTCAGTTCGGGCATGTGGAACGACCCACCCACTACAATACCAGCTGGGACTATGCCCGTTTTGAGGTGGTAGGCCATAAATGGGCCGACGTATCCGAGGATAATTACGGTGTCAGCCTTCTTAACGAAAGCAAATACGGCTACAACATCAAGGATAATGTGATGAAGCTGTCCCTTTTAAAGAGCAGCAAAAGCCCCGACACCCAATCGGATATGGGAAGCCACAGCTTTACCTATGCCCTGTATCCCCATGCCGGTGATTTTAAAAAGGGCGGCACCCTGGCTGAGAGCACGGCCCTCAACCTGCCGGCCGGTGTGGCTTGCGGCGCACCGCTTCTAAAGGAGAAGCAGCTTTTCAGACTTTCCGGCGAAGGCGTTATTGTGGATGCCGTTAAAAAGGCGGAAAAGGAGGAATGCCTTATCCTGCGTGTCCATGAGGCTTTTGGCGGCACTCGGAGCCTTCGTATCACCTCCGACCTTGACCTTATAGCTTATGCCCCCTGCAACCTCCTGGAGGAGGAAACCGGAGAAAAGATTACTGCCGATGCCATTGACCTAACGCTTAAGCCCTTTGAAATACAAACCCTTAAGGTTTGGTTCAGGTAAAGGATTTGATTCAAGTAAAG
>JAFADM010000246.1 GCA_023424865.1 Bacillota bacterium
TTAACGGAACCTCCGATCCCTTAAGGTACAGGCTTTTAGAGACACTTCCGGAAAAGCCTTATGTCATAAGGCTTAATGAGGAGCTGGACCTGACAGGCCTTAAAAGCAGCTATGAGATAAATCCCGGACACACCTACATCTCCTATTCCCGGAATAAACCGGAGGGAGCATTGCCGGAGCTTTTACCGCCTCAGAAGGAGCTGACATCACAGGCTGTGGGCCTTTTTCAGCAAAACAGCTATTCCGAGGAGGATCTCAAAAAATATTTTAACAACGGATCGGTCTGGTTTGGGATCCTTGAGGAGGAAAAGCTCAAAAGTGCCTGCTTTGTCTATAAAAATTATAAATCCATATGGGAGATAGCGGGTGTTCGTACTTTAAGCGATGAGCAGGGGAAGGGCTATGGCCGGAAGGTGGTCATTTCCGCCCTTCATTATCTCCATAACAGGAACCAAACTCCCAGGTATGAAGCCGAAATAAGAAACAACCCTTCCATAAACCTGGCTCAAAGCCTTGGCTTGCAGGAGTTTTTGCGCATCCGTCATTTTCTGCTTGAACCCCGTGATAGAGGGCAGGGTGCATAAGGACGCGTCACCCCAAATATGAAAAAGACAGCCAACAGACGGATTTTATATGCAAGAACGGGTATCTGGATGATGAGGTATCCGTTCTTACGCTATAAAATTCCCATAGTCTGCCACCGGATACTCTCAACCAAATCATGTGCCATGTCATTTATCCGTTTAGGCTGCTCTGTGAAAAACTCAACTACAGGCGGCTTACCCTTCTTGATGTTCCAAAGCCCTGCCACCTGCCCATTTACGGCGATGGTAGGGAGGCATATGCCCGATTTCATTATGACCGCACTTTTGTATTCCGGCGGCAGAACAGCGCTTCGTTCCGTATATGACACAATCAGTGGGTCGAACCCGGATAACAGTGTCAATTCTGGAATGTCGCCCATATCTGCTTTATTCTCAACATAGTAGTAGACATTTTTATTGTGCTCAAAATACGAATACTCATCTAAATTCAAAGAGAATAATTCCTTTTTGCGTTCTTTCTGCAATCCAAAAAACCACGCCGCGTCCGCTAGCGTCGCGGGGCCGTAAGCCGCGAGGAACCTACGGAATAGTTCGGGTAATACCTCGTCAAATGTTTGCATTGGTTCGGCATTTATCAAATCGAAGTCACGGCTCGTCATATCACGGAAGGCGACTTTGCCGAGACGCGCCAGTTCGCAGAAGATACCACCCCACGGCGATAATGCTTTATCGATAGTTGGTTGGTCATATTCATATGCGAATATACGACGCATCTCCATACGAGAATAGACTCCGTCCTCCATGAGGCTGATTACCTTGTCGGCGATTTCCTTATACTGTTCACCCCAGCGCCATTCACCCGTGTTAAGGGCAAGCAGTGTTGGCAAGTCCTCAAAGGCCACGCCGTGCAGCGCGTGATGAATCCACGTTTTGGTGAGAGAAGTTTTCCAGCCTGCCAGTCCCGCGCCGCGAATCAATGCAGAAAAAGCCACATTGCGGTGAAACCAGCAGTGTAACCCAAGCAGCTCATGTGAGAGCTGCATAATATCCTCGCATTTGCGCGATAAATACAACCCATGCATACGCCTGTGTAAAATTTTCTCCGTTTTTTTGTCCATCATTTTCCCCCTATATATTTTCGCATAATTCAATCGCCCACGAGTTGCTTATACACGGTAAATCCGTACTTTTCAATAAACAATACCTTTCCCACGCATATCAGGCGCAACGAGGAAACAGACCACAGACTTCACTTTTGCAATATTCTCGGCCATCCAAAGGTTGGGACTTCTCTCTATGCGGCACTTCGGGCCATGTTGGTCCGAAGTCGCTTACAACATTATTATACAGCAAACTCTTCCCAAATCAAAACAGCTTCCGCAGCCGTACGGAGGCTGTTTTTATATTCGGGAAAAGCCCGGTTTTACGGACAGCGACAGGCCGCTTGAATAAATAACGCGCCGACAGCCATGGCAACAGGCGGTAACGATGATATAATTAGAATATACATTACCATCTGTTGGCTGTCCGAAATGGAGATTACAGTGATTAGATGATTGACCCTGCAAAGCGGGCAGGACACCAGCGCGTAAAACCGAATATTAGCATTGTGCCGTTACTTTAACGCCACTGCCCGCCATGAGTTTGTTTGCTTCCTTTAGGACACTGTCCTAAGGCTGAAAGGAGTTCTTAAAATGTTCTATTTAGGTTCCCGTATTACGAAAGAAAGCAACAATACGGTAAACGGCCGCTTTTATATGAAGCAAAAGGTGAACCGGGTTTTTCAGTATAAAGGTGAAAAGCGGTGTGTTCCTTTTATATACCGCTTTTGGGACGGTATTGTTTTTGACGTGCTCACCCTCTTGGACCAAGGGCGCTTAAAGGCTTTCTGGGATAAATACGAAAGCCGCCAGGAGCACTTAACCGCTATTGAGCGCTCCTGCGCTGAGCAGGAAAATCCCTGCAAGGCCATTGAGATATCTAAAATAGAGCTTGACGGAAAGACGCTGGAGGGTGAATACTCCTTTACTCATCGGGTTTTTGTTTCACTGCCGTCAAGGAAATCGGAGGTTCCCTTGGCCTTAAAAAAGGCTTACGCCGGTTGGTTGGAAGGGGTGGACAGCTTTACCTGTCAGCGCTTTTTTATTGCCAATTCGAAAAACGCTTCAAAGCCTGGAGGATTGTTACGCTTTCTTGGCCTGAACAAAGTGAAAATGGTAAAGCTCTTAACCCGACCGGAGCACAAAATCTACCCGCTGAACTTAAAAGTTGAAGTCCCTGAGGAGGGTGAGGAAAAAGAAGCCTCCTTTTCACACCCTCTTACGGGTGCGGTGCATAGGCTGTATTTTCAAAATCCGGTTTCAACGGAATTGTCCCAAGGTGCAAACGGCCATCCCAGCCTGTATTTGGCAAGCGGCGTATACCAAGTTGATCCCCCGCTGCCCTCATCGGATCAATTGCAGTTCAACCAGCGCGTTCAATACAGTATGAAACCGGAGGGGCTTTATAGTCCAACTGCCAGCAGTCAGGCCATAATAGGTATTATTGGAGGGGCTGACGGCCCCACCTTTATTTTGCATTCCCGTAATGAAGACAGTAAGGAAGACCGTGAAAGGGCGATATCCAATGTACAAAGGCCTTTACCTTACCATGCATGCCTTGCTGTTCCCGTGCTCAACAAGGAGGATAAAAGATTTTTTCATATTGAAGGCCTTTCGGTAGAAACCGAGAACAGCCAGGAAATTCTTGCAGCAGGCAGCACCTTTAAATAATCAGATGAAAAAAGCCTGATCCCTTTAAGAGAGTAAAGAGGGTCCTCCTTCACAAATCTTTTTTAGTGTATTGACAATACAAAAGCCGCCTGATTGACTATTTTAATCCTGACTGAAACAGGCTTTCCTTTATGGCTTAACCAACGCTGCAACACCTCTTGCAAGTTCGATTCGAGGCTTAAGCTTTTTATAGACCAGGGCAGCTTCTGACGGTTCTTCGGGCAAAGCTCCAGCCAGCCTGTAAAGGGCCGTATAGAGAAGAAAAGCATAAAAGAGTTCTTCCGAAACAGAATGCTCTTCTGTCTTAAAAGTCTTGTAATTAAGGTTTAGCCTTTCAGTACTAATTTCTCTTGTAAACCACAATTCATTCCAATAAATAAACTGGCAATAGGCAAACCAGGGGCTGTTGATGTCAGGAGTAAAATCAACTATGGCTTGCACCGAGGTTTCATTAAACAGAATATTGTCCGGCCCTAAATCCGAGTGAATAAGCTGCTTTCTCAAGTCGGATAGTGAGGGGACATAAGCCAGAAGCCTTTTTGAAGCCCATTGAACCGTTTTTTTTATTTCATTTGGGAAGCCTTTTTCCGCCACCATGTAAGGAAGCTCTTGGGTCAGATAGCTCAGAGATTTTGCCCTGTCCCATGGACTGGACTCTTCCAGAAAAATGGCACCAGGCGGGAGGATGGCTAATTGCTTCAAATAGCTTTTTATGTACTCAATGACCAGAGGGAGGCTTGAGTCGGGGATCCTTTTAAAACTTACTCCCTCAATGAAGGTGTATACGGTCATTTGGCTTTTTGAAAGCAAGCCGTCTTTGGACGGAACGACAGTGCTTGCAGCAAAGCCCTTTTCCAGCAGTATTTTTGAGGCTTTCTCATTGGCCCTGATAAAATCCACCCGTTCATTAAGCTTAATAAAATACCTTCCGGTATCGGTAAGTGCAATAAAGGTGTTTCCGCTGCCTGTTTCTGTTTCCTTAAGCCCATGAATTCTCCCAAGGCTGTAGTATTCTTCAAGGCACTGAGTTATAGCTGCTTTCATTTGTTTTTCCCTTCCGGATTCTTGTTGTTTAGTATAACTTTACCGCATAACTTTTTTTAAAATCAATACGAATAATCCATAATAAGGCTTGAC
>JAFADM010000250.1 GCA_023424865.1 Bacillota bacterium
ATAACGGAAAGGGTCCGCTCCGCCTGATTCAAAATGGCATCCTGGGTTTTCATAACAGAAAGCAGGCTGTTTGCCGAATCGATGATTCTTTTTTCAACCAGAGTCTGACGCATCACCAGATAAAGAATGACCGACATGGTTAGAATGGACACAATGGAAACCATGGCAATGATATAGTAGTATTTAAATCTGGGGTTACCGGCCCCTCTTTTTTTTACAGGCATACTCTCCGTCCCTTCAAGGATCTTAGCTGCGTAACTTTTTGGTTGGGTGAGTTTGAACCTGCTGTTAGAATAGCATGGGCAATGGGGACGGTCAATTCATTGTACAAAATTGAGCATAAAAAGCAAAAATGATAATTGGGTTTTTGTCAATTTCACAACCCGTGCACGGTTTTGTTAGCAATAAGCATAAATGCGCCTATACAGCCAGCGCTTTTATTAGGCATACTAGCCATAGTCAACGACATACCACAGGAGGTTGATTATGGATGCATCAACAGCCCGTACCGGCATCACGGGCACAGGGTTAAGACGGGGCGGGTTGAGTGGAAGCTTCGTACGTCGTTATCTTCCCTTTTACCTTTTATTTATACCTGTACTGGTTTATTATCTTATCTTTGCTTATGCCCCCATGGGCGGACTTATCATTGCCTTTAAGGATTACACCTTCAACAAGGGAGTATTTGGAAGTGACTGGGCAGGGCTAAAGCACTTCCAGCGTTTTCTAACCAATCCCACCTTTTGGATGGTCATCGGCAATACCTTCCGCCTGGCCCTGCTCCGCATTGCCATCGGTTTTCCCATTCCCATCATTTTGGCCATCATGCTGAACGAGCTTAAAAACCTGAAATACAAAAAGCTGGTTCAAACCCTGGTTTACATGCCCCATTTTCTGTCCTGGGTTATTATTTACGGCTTTCTGTTCAGCTTTTTTTCCTCCAACGGCCTTATCAATCAGATGATTATGGCCTTAGGCGGAGGGGCGGTGCCCTTTATGTCCACGGACAGGTATTATGACGCCCTTTTTATAGGAAGCGCTACCTGGAAGGAAATGGGTTGGGGTACTATCATTTATCTGGCCGCTCTTTCCAATATCGATTCGGAGCTCCTGGAAGCCGCGGGCATGGACGGCGCCGGACGCCTTCGAAGAATCTGGCACGTGGTACTGCCCGGCATCCGCATGGTTATTGCCATCAAGCTTATCTTAAGCTTTGGGGAAATTCTTACCGTCAGCTTTGAGCAGACCCTTACCATGATGAACGATTCGGTCCGTTCCAGAGCAGAGGTTATCGACTATTACATCTACCGGATGGGTATTCTCTCTGCCAACAATTACAGCTTTTCCACCGCGGTGGGTTTGTTCAGGAACATCATTTCCCTCATGCTGGTGCTACTTACCAACAAGCTTGTAAAAATGGTTGAGGAGGACGGTGCGCTATGGTAGGCAAAAAAACAACGGCATTTGATGTGGTCAACATGGTATTGATGGGACTTTTGGCCTTTACCATGGTGTACCCCATGGTAAACCTTCTTATCGTCTCTTTTTCAAGCATCACCGACGTTATGGCCGGAGTGAGCGGGTTTCTTCTTCCCTCGGGCATTGATTTATCGGCTTACCGGTACGTCTTTAAGTTCGGCAATATCTGGACGGCTTATGGGAATACCCTTTACTTAACCGTGGTGGGTACCTCCATTAACCTTATTATGTCCACCCTGGCCGCCTATGTGCTGGCGGAGAAGACCCTGCCGGGGCGGAAGTACATGATGACCATGGTTATTATCACCATGTTTTTCAGCGGCGGGCTTATCCCCTCCTTTATTGTCAATAGTAAGCTGGGGCTTGTGAACACCCTCTGGGCGCTTATGCTGCCCGGCGCCATTTCCACCTGGAATATGATCATCATGCGCAATTTCTTCCAGGGCATTCCCCCAAGCCTTAAGGAATCCGCCCGTATTGACGGGGCCGGTGAGATGCGGATTATGCTTCGGATTATCCTGCCGCTTTCCATGCCCGTTATTGCCACCATGGCGCTTTTCTACGGCGTGAGCCACTGGAACCAGTACACCAACGCCATTATTTATCTAAACAATTCCAAGCTCTTTCCCCTGCAGGTCATCATACGCCAGATGTATGCCCAGAGCGTCCAGCCGGTGGAAGGCGATCTCATTCCGCCGCCGGTGGAAACGGTGCGGGCAGCCACCATAATTGTGGCAGTGGTACCCATTCTCTTAGTGTATCCCTACCTTCAAAAGTATTTTGTCAAGGGCGTCATGGTAGGCGCGTTAAAGGGATGATTCTCTTTATGTTCGTTTATTGGATAGGGGTTGTCATTACTCCGCAGCGCCATCTATTTTACAACTTTCAAATTGGAGCTAACTTGAAATGACAGCCCGGTTCATTCAATATAAAATAGGATTAGGAGGAATTACTATGAACAAAAAAGCGGTATCCGTTATTACAACTGTGCTTTTGACTGCATCTGCCGCCCTTTCCGGCTGCGGATCCTCGGCGCCTTCATCCGCCACCCCCAGCGCGGGATCCACTTCCACAGCCTCGGCCACACCCGGCGCAGCAGAAACACCCAAGGCCCCCACCCCTTTGAGTATCCTAATTAATGACGGCGGACGTATTGTTAAGGAGGACAACGAAGTATGGAAGGAACTGGAAAGACGTACCAATACCGAGCTTAACCTCATGATGCTCTCCGGAAACGATTTGCAGCAAAAAGTCAATACCATGGCTGCCAGCAACGATCTGCCCGACATTATTCAATTCAAGGATTTTTATCCTTATGCGGCCCAGGGCGTTATGCTGGATATCGGCGAGCTGGTGGAAAAGTACGGCTCCAATATCAAGGCCAAGCTGCCGGAGGAGCTATGGGAATTCACCAAATATCAGGACAAACAGGTAGCTATTCCTTATTACAATGAAGCAGGAAAATATGTTATGGCCATTCGCCAGGACTGGCTGGATACGGTGGGCAAAGCAATTCCCACCAATCTGGATGAGCTCTATGACGTGGCGGTAGCCTTTGCAACACAGGATCCCGATAAGAACGGCACTACCGATACCTACGCCTTTGGCAACTGGGATGATTTTATGCCCGTTTTCGGCGCCTTCGGTATTATAGGCGGCCCGGCATCGGGCCAGCAGCGGTATTATTATGTTGAAGACAACAAGGTCTTCACTACCGTTACCTCGCCTCAGTACAAGGAAGCTCTTGCCTACATTAAAAAGCTTTGGGACGCCAAGGTTATTGACCCGGACTTTGTAATCATGCAAACCGATCAATACCGCCAAAAGCTGGCCCAGGGAAAGATCGGCCTGTTAAACGGCTGGTGGTCCATTGTTCCAGACGTACTTTACACCCGTCTCGGTTTTTCGGAGCTTAATCCCAACGGCTCCTGGTCCATTATAGAAAAAGCACCCGAAGGCCCCGGCGGCCCCTTTGGCACAAGCGGCATGCGTTCCGCAGGCGATTTTCAGAATGCAACCTGGCTTTCCTCCAGCACAAAATACCCGGTGGAGGCGATTCAATTTCTTGATTACCTCATTTCCGACGAGGGCTATGAGCTGACGGCCTACGGTATTCAGGGCGTTCACTACACCGCCATTACCGAGCCCCGTACCGAAGCGGGCCAAACCGCTTACGATGAAAGATGGCTGGATTCCTTTAACCAGATAGTGGGCCGAAGGCTCGATTTGCTAAAGATAATCAGGGATGCGGCTACCGACGATCACCAAAAGGAAATGAACCGCTATACGGAAGCCGCTCTTGCCTATAACCTGTATCTGGATGCCTTCTTCGGGCTTCCCTCAACCGAGGAGGAGCTGGAGTACAATACGGATCTCAACGCCTTTGAAATCGAAAGCCGTATTGCCTTCATTACCGGACACCGGAGCCTGGATCAGTACGATCAGTATGTGCAGGAATGGTTAAGCCGCGGAGGCCAGAAGATTATCGAATCCAAGGTTAAGCAGCACAACGAGCTTAAGGGCACAAGCTATGAGCTGGGGGCCATAAATTAAGCTTCCTGACCCTTGGATAAAGCCATTCTATCCCCGCAAGCCGCCTCTCATTGGAAGGCGGCTTGCTTTTTTCAGAATGCAAAAAGCCGGTTTTACCCGACTTTTCTGCCATCTCGTCCGTATTTCATTTTTGTAGCTTCTCCCCCACGGATATGGCGTTCCGCTTTGTTTTCGTCAAGTATTCTTTTGACCTGCCC
>JAFADM010000311.1 GCA_023424865.1 Bacillota bacterium
CTCCAGCCAGTCTCTCAAGGTGTAAACCAGTGTGTTAGGCGTCTTTGAACGATTTTCAGACTGCTCATACAGCATGACTGATTGCTCCAGAGTCAAAAGTTTTTCATCAAAAAAACCATAATTCAGAAACATGTCTACAAGACGAGTGTTGTTCTGCTCGTCCCGGGCCCTTTTAAATACGGCCTCGTAAACCTCAAAGTAAAGGGGAACAATACTGGTGCGCAGCTTTGAGCTTTCTGCAGTATGAGCGGTCTTGTCTTCCATTTGACGAAGAACATCCAGGCTTTGACGAATAATATTTGCTTTCTCAGATGCGATTTCAGAGTAAGCCAGGAGTTTTTCCGCACTGTCCACAAGCTCCTCGGGCAATTGGGTGACACGGCCCGAAATCTCCTGAGAGTCCTCTCTGACCTGTACCCGTCCTTCATAGGCCTGAAGCCGTTTTCTAAGCTCAAGCAAAGCTCTTAAATCCAGATCGGCCTTATACGCATACTGCTCCTGAAAGCTTCCCGCGGTATCCTTGATCTTTTCAAGCATATAGGTAACGGCCTGAGCAGCAGCCTGTGCATGAGAACTGTCCGCTCCGCTTAGAAGCTTGCAGTAATCCGGAATAAGTCCTGAATCTCCGGCAGCAAGAAGACGGGAAAAACAGCCCTCCGCCATTCTGAAGCTGGCCTTCACGGTTGTAAGAATCTGCTGAAGGCAGCGTGAGGCATCATAGCAATGGTAGCCGACCACAGTATCGTCGGACCCGAAAAACTCCTTGCGAAGATCTACCGGAAGATTAAGGAGCTGAGCATAGTAACGAATCTTCATTTCATCCAGATCGTCACTGGTCCGGGAATTCTCCCCTGAAATCTCTCCGTGATCCCGCTCGATATAGGAAGGCTGAAAGTCTTTGGGAATTCTGTAATCCTTATCCTGGATACTCTGATAGGCCTCCAGTGTCTCCTCCATGAAGGGCGTGGCGGCAGTGAGGGGAAGGCCGGCCCTGTCCCGGAGAGACCAGAGAAATACAGCCAAATTCCGCGTTATAATGTCAAGCTGAAGCGTAAAGCGCCCCAGTCTGTCATACGCAGAATAGGATTTATCAATAAGATAAGCGATTGAGTGCACAAAATAGGAAGCGTATTCCTTCCGGGATTTCAGCAATTGAAGCAATTGGCCGTGATTTTCCACATGATTGACATGAAGGTAAACCTCATCGGCAGCCCGGTAGCTCAGGGAATGCTTTGAAGCCATGTAGAGGTCATTGACACCAAGAAAAAGACTTTGACTGATGGAAAAAAGCTTAAAGCTCTTGTCCGCGGAATTGGGGGCTTCGCTGCCTGCGTCGGCGGAGGAGACAAAGGCATCTATTTTGCCTCGAAGTAAAAGTCCCAGCTCCTGTGCATTCCGGCCCTCTGAGAAGATGACTGTACCTGCCCCAAACGTGTTGTTTCCCTCGTTAAGTCTTTCCATTCATTTATCTCCATTTATAACTTTTGTATTCATTTAGATATCCCACCTTACATATATCGGGAAGTCAGAACAATTAATTTAGCCTTAGGGGGAAGCGGCCCGGGCGGCATCTGCCCCAAACAAAGTAAGGGACAGCTTTCGACGGCTTTTTACTTAGATTGAGGGAAAAAGGATATTATTAAAAAAGTACGGCTGGAAATCAAAAGCTCGGAGACAACGCACTCTCTCCCATTTGCCTGCGTAAATGACTGCAAAAAACAACAGGCAAGGTAAAAATCACCCTGCCTGTTCATTAAGTTTCATCGTATTAACATGTACAGATTTTACATACGGCTGTCTTACTTCTTCTGGCTGAGGCTCTTTCTGTAAGCCTCGCTTTCCCAGTTGCGAATAAAGGAAACGGCGGCAGCGGTCATGGTTTGTATGGAAAGCCCGGCGCGTTTCATGGCATCTACCAGGTAGACATAGGCCAGAAGACTTTCTTCCAGGGTAAGAGCCTCTGAAGGGCTGACGGTGTAAAGCAACGAGCCTTCCGGAGTTGTGATATTAAGCTTCACGGATGCTCCCGGCGCCCCGTTGGTAATACCGTTGACGGCCACACCGTCGTTTAAGTAAACCAACTGATCGGGGTATAGCTTGGTATCCTCCAAAAAGGAAGGCGAAATGCCCTGTTGCTTAAAAAAGTTCTTTAAAAAGGGTGTCCGGCTGACTGCGGTTCCGTCGGCAGCTTCCTCCAGCACAAGCTGGGGAAAAGGCTCTGTGAGGCCAAGAGCTGCCTTAATGGTGTCGTTAACCTCCTGATGCCTTTTAACACAAACCTTGCTGTCGTCATCGGTGACTACAAGACCATGGTTTTCCATAAAGAAAACCAATGGGAACTGCCCCGTGGTGTCCACACAGGCGTCAATAACCTCCTGCATGGCAAGAGTCAGAGAGAAGCCGGGATTGATGTAGGGAATCCAGGCGCATTTATAGGGCTTATCCTTGAAAATAGCCTCGACACGTTCTTTCCCGCCGGTGGTGCAGCAAAGCATATTGGCGTAAACGGAATGAGTGTGGATAACATACTTTTTAAGGATGGAATGAAAGCCTGCTTCCACTGAAGGACGAAGTCCCACGGCGTGAGGCGTTTCAACAATTTGAGAGCGGATAAAGGCCATGCTCTCCTTCTCATAATCCTTTTCAAACTTAAGATCAATAGCGGAAAAATAGCTCTTTACCTCAGGATAGTTGAGCACCACATAGCCTGAGTCGGGATGAATCTGCTTGAGCTTGAAGCCCGAAGCCTTAACCGCCATGAGCTTGTCGTCCAGCTTGGCAGAGGTATTGCCTCCGCCGCCCTGTGTGTATTCCACAGGTATGCCGACACTCTGGGAAATGTATTCCAGTTCCTTCAATACTTCCTGATTCACGCTTTTATCTCCCTTCAAGCCCGCTTGGAAAGAACATCACTTTCGTAGCGGTGAACTTCCTCCAGCCAGTCGGATCCCACAGGTACACCCTGATCCTGGCAGTACTTGTTCCATACAAGGCCGTAGGGAAGGGATTTGAATTCCTCGCCAAGAGCAAGACGGTCGCCGTAGTTTCCGGCTTCCTCACTGGACACCAGCTTATCCGTAGGCTCTAAAAGAGAGATAAGCAGGGATTTTAAGGTGGAACGTACGCCGGTTACCCAGGCTGTGATGCGGTTGATGCTGCCATCAAAGAAGTCCAAAGCATAGTAAACCCGATCAAAGGCATCCGCACGCTTAACCTCCTGTGCCACGGCCAGAAGATCGTCGGTGAGAATAACCACGTGGTCACTGTCCCAACGAACAGGGCGGCTCACATGGATGAGCAGATCCTTGGCAAAAAGCAGGGTGGAGGAAATTTTGTCGGCAATGCTTTCGGTTAAGTGGAAGTGTCCCATATCATAGCAGAGGGTAACATCGTTTTTATAAGCATAGCCCATAAGGAATTCGTGGGAGCCTACGGTGTAGGATTCTACGCCGATTCCGAAAAGCTTGCTTTCAAGAGCATCTACCAGTTCCTTTTTGTCATATTTCACGGAGAAAATCTCATCCAGGGACTTTTTCATTTGGGCACGGTAGCCCAGTCTGTCGGCAGGAACATCCTTCATACCGTCGGGGCCCCAGATATTCATAATGCAGGGCGTTCCCAGCTCCTTACCTATTGCAGCGGCAATTTCACGGCATTTTTTTACATGACGCACCCAGAAGCTGCGGATTTCCTCATCCTTGCTGGAGAGGGTGAACCCGGAAGCAGCCTTGGGATGAGCAAAGCAGGTAGGATTAAAATCAATGCCCAGGCCCAGCTGCTTAGCCCAGGAGATCCATTTGGAAAAATGCTTCAGCTCAAGCTGATCTCTTTCCACAAAAACGCCGTCGGTTTCAGCGTAGATGGCATGAAGATTAATCCGGTGCTTGCCGGGAATGAGCTTGAGGGCCTGCTCATAATCGGCGCGAAGCTCATCGGCGGTGCGGGCAGCACCAGGGTAATTGCCGGTGCTTAAGATTCCGCCTCCGCTGGCGTTTTCAGCAACCTCAAAGCCTCCCACATCATCCCCCTGCCAGCAGTGAATGGATACGGGGATGGTACGAAGCTTGGCCAGAACCGCATCGGTATCCACACCGTATTTGGCATAGGCTGCTTTAGCGTAAGTATAGCCTGTTTCAATAGTCTCTTTTATATTACTCATTCAATAATCCTCCTTAAAACCGGGATTCCCGCACTATCCGGCGATGCCCTTAAAAGGCGGCCGGACAGCGCGTCCCACACTCTAAAATTATTATACTCCGAAACGGTTGATTCTTTCCAGTTCCGTTGAGGTGTAATTGATCTTGGATACATGGCCTTTTAAGGGAAGGATCTTTTCGTGGATGGCATCCAGGAACCACTGAGGCTGCGGGAAGAAGTCCTCTTCAAGCTCATAGGCAGGTGTTATCCAGTTCTTTGCGCCGATAACCACAGGAGGTGCATCCAGGTAGTCGAAGGCAAGCTCGCTGATGGTCTGGGCAATATCCTTCATATGGGAGCCTCTTTCGCAGGCATCGCTGGCAAGGAGAATACGGCCGGTCTTTTTAACGGAAGCCAGCACCTTTTCATAGTTGAAGGGCACCAGGCTTCTTGCATCAATGACCTCGGCGGAGAGGCCGTAGGTTTCCTCCAGGATTTTGGCTGCATCAAGGGCTCTGTAAAGGGTAGCACCCAGGGTAAGAATGGTAATATCCTTACCTTCCTTCTTCACATCCGGCTCGCCGATGGGAATTTCATAGTAGCCTTCGGGAACGCCTTCCAGGTGGAACATTTCCCCGATATCGTAAAGTCTCTGGCTCTCAAAGAAGATAACGGGATCGGTGCCGATTAAAGCGCTGTTCATAAGCCCCTTGGCATCGTAAGGTGTCGCGGGGAACACAACCTTGAGGCCAGGAATATGGGCACACAGGCTGGTCCAGTCCTGGGAATGCTGAGCGCCGTATTTGGAGCCTACGGAAACCCGCACAACGACAGGCATTTTAAGAACGCCTGCGCTCATGGACTGCCACTTGGAGAGCTGGTTGAATATTTCGTCACCGGCGCGGCCAAGGAAGTCGCAGTACATAAGCTCAACGATGACGCGGCCGCCGCACATGCCATAGCCCACGGCTGAACCGACAATGGCGCCCTCGGAGATGGGAGAGTTAAACAGCCTGTGATAGGGAAGGGCTTCGGTAAGGCCTCTGTAAACGGCAAAGGCACCGCCCCAGTCACGGTTTTCTTCACCGTAGGCAATGAGGGTGGGGTCGGTGTAGAATTTGTCGATAACGGCTTCAAAGATGGCATCACGGTAGTTGTAGGCCTTGTTCTTGGAAACGGGCTTGCCGTCCTGAATACCGGTGCGGATCTTTTTGCTGATTTGAACGACTCTGGGGTTTTCTTCCTTAGTCAGAAGAACATCGCAGGGTCTGTCTTCCATCTTTTCAATTTTCTGATTAGAGAACATAAGGCGCTCAAGTTTGCCGGGATCCGCCTTCAAATCCATTCTGGGGGAAAGGCTATCGTCAATGGCAGCCTTCAACAGGCGGGTAATAAGCTCGGTTGTAGCCTCGTGGATTTTGATAAAGGTGTCTTCAGCGCCAACACCGGCATTGAGAAGCTTGCCCTTGTATTCAATAAGGGAGTCGTTGCCGGACCAGGCCTCGATTTCTTCCTTGCTTCTGTAGCTGGAGGCATCGGAGGGGGAGTGGCCGGAAATACGGTAGGTAAGGGTATCCAGAAGCACAGGGCCGTTCTTGGCTTCAAGAATGGCTTTTTTGCGCTTGATGGCATCAATGACAGCCAGAGGATTGTAACCGTCAATACGTTCGGCATGCATCTGCTCGGGATTGATGCCCGCGCCGATACGGGCCAGAAATTCGTAGCCCATGGTTTCACCGTTGGTCTGGCCGCCCATGCCGTACTGGTTGTTGAAGATGTTGAAGATAAGAGGCAGACCGCCCTTGTGAGCGCCTTCCCAAAGCTTCTTGTACTGATCCATGGTAGCCAGGTGGAAGCCTTCCCAAACGGGACCGCAGCCTAAAGACGCGTCACCGATATTGGCAATGACAATGCCCTTCTTCAGGTTGACCTTTTTATAAAGGGCAGCGCCTACGGAGACATCGCCGGAGCCGCCGACAATGGCGTTATTGGGATAAATGCCGAAGGGGGTGAAGAAGGCGTGCATGGAGCCGCCAAGGCCCTTATGGAAGCCGGTTTCACGGGCAAAAATTTCGGCCAGGGTACCGTATACCAGAAAATCGATGGCCAGCTCTTTTACCGTATCGTGCTTCTTAAGGCTTTGTACCACCTTTAAAATGGCGCCGTCGAAAAACTTCTCCATAATTTCAAGAAGCTCAGAGTCGGAAAGCTTTTCAATAGCGGAAAGACCCTTGGCAAGAATTTCACCGTGGCTCCGGTGAGATCCGAAAATGAAGTCGTCCTTGTCCAATAGGTAGGCCTGACCTACGGCAGAGGCCTCCTGGCCCAGGGAAAGGTGGGCAGGGCCGGGGTGATTGTAGGAAACCTCGTTGTAGGTATTGGTGGTTTTTATAAGGTTGAGCATGGTCTCAAATTCACGAATGATAGCCATGTCTCTGTAAATGCGCAGAAGATCCTCGTTGGAGAAGTTCTCCTTTTCATCTTTAACGGTTTTGGAATACTGGTTCACCGGAATATTTTCAAAGGTTATCCAGCCGCTTTTTCTAAGCTCCGCCGGATCCAGGTATTGTGATTTAGGCATAAGACATACCTCGCTTTACTCTACTGAAGATTGGATTTTATTCGAAAAGGGTTTCACGAATCATTTCACAAACGGTGGGATGGGGGAACACCAGCTCCTTCACATCCTCCATTTTAAGCTCTGCTTCAATCATAAGAGCCGCACCGTAAATAATCTCGGAAGCATAGTTGCCGATAAGGTGGGCGCCAATGAGAGTATTGTGCTTATTATCGATTAAAAGCTTGCAAATACCGTCGCCGCCTTCGTTTTCAGCCAGGAAGCGTCCGCTGTAGCGCATGGAAAGCTTCTTAACCGTGAAGTCAAGGCCCTTCTTACGGGCGGTTTCCTCGGTTTCACCCACTGCGCCTACTTCCGGATTGGTGTAAATAACGGAAGGAATGGCATGGTAGCGCATGGTGTCCTTCTTGCCGAGAATGGTATTAACAGCAACCTCGGCCTCCCTGTAAGCCGTATGGGCCAGCATGGAGGTACCGTTTACATCCCCTGCGGCATAAACCTCGGGAATGTTGGTGCGCCCTTTGTTGTCGGTGGGAATGCGGCCTCTTTCGGTAACGACGCCGATTTTCTCCAGCCCCAGGCCTTCGGTAGCGGCTCTCCGGCCGATGCTTAGAAGCACCTTATCGGCTTTAACAGAGGCTGTTTCACCGTTTACCTCAAAGATGACCTCGCCCTTTTTAATCTCTGTAACCTTGGCTCCCAGCTTAAAGACCACACCCTTTTTGGTGTACTGCTTAAGAAGGAAATCGGAAATTTCGGCATCGGTGGGGCCTGCGATATGATCAAGCATTTCCACAACGGTTACTGCGCTTCCTGCCGACTGATAGTAGGAAGCCATTTCAAGGCCGATAACGCCGCCGCCTACGATAACCAGATTTTCAGGAACCTCGGTTAAATCAAGGATCTCCCTGTTGGTAAGGACATAGCCCTCGGCAACGCCCTCCTTCACTCCCGGAATAGGAGGAACCACAGGAACAGAGCCGGTGGCAATAAGGAGGCGGGAGGCAGTGTAAACCGTATCCCCTGCCTTAACAGCAAAGCCTTCGGCGGTGCGCTCCTGAATTTGAGCCTCGGCGGTGACAACGGTAACATGATTGCCCTTAAGCTTGGCGCCTACGCCTGCCACAAGAGTCTTTACAACCTTGTTCTTGCGCTTGACGACCAGATCGTGCTTTAAGGTCAGCTTTTCTGCTACCACGCCGTATTTCTCGCCATGAGCCGCGTTGTCATAAATTTTGGCCGAATACAGCAGAGCTTTGGAAGGCACGCAGCCTTCATTGAGACACACGCCGCCTAAAGCCCGCTTTTCGATAAGCAGTACGGAAAGGCCTGCGTGTCCCGCTCTTTCGGCGGCCAGATATCCGGCGGGGCCTCCGCCGATAATCAGTAAGTCGTAAGTCATTTTTATCACCTTTCAATCACGGTTTGCAGCCTTTAACCTTTTGGCCTTGCGCCAATGAATCAAAGCTTGCAGCCCGCGGTTCATTACTTCGCCAAAAGCATGGGAAAGTTCTCGAGCCAGGTTTTGAGATCCTGGAGGAAACGGGCGGCAGGCGCGCCGTCCAGAGCCCTGTGATCAAAGGTCAGGGACAGGCCCATGGAAGGATAGCTTGTCAGCTGGCCCTTGTTCTCGCGAACCTTCTGAGTAATGGTGCCAACGCCCAGAATGCCGGTCTGAGGCGGATTAATGACAGGAGTGAAGCTTTCAACGCCAAAGGTTCCCAGGTTGGAGATGGTAAAGCTGGCATTTTTCATTTTGTCGGGACTAATGGTGCCGGCCTGGCACTCGGAGGCCAGTGTTTTGACTTCCTGTGAAACCTGGAGCAGTGTTTTCTCGCTGGCATCAAAAAGGGTAGGAACCATGAGACCTCTGTCCGTATCCACAGCCACAGCCACATGGGCTTTCTTAAAGAGGCGCATGCCTTCATCCAGATAGTGGGCATTGAGGTAGGGATGATTTAAAAGCACTCGCGAAACGGCATAAACGATCATGTCGTTTAAGGTAATACCGGCAAGGCCCAGCTTGTCGCCGCCGTCCTTGAGGGTTTTTCTGTAAGCCATGAGCGCGGAAGCATCATAGGAGGTATTAAGTGTCAGCTGAGCCGTATTGGACAGGGAGAGCATCATATTCTTGGCAATAACCTTGCGGATGGTTGTGTGCTTGACATCCGTGTAGGCCGGTGCTTCCTGTGCCTTGCCTGCTGCCGCTGTCGGAGACTGGGTGGCAGGTGCAGTCACAGCCGCCGCGCCGGGAGTCAAATCGTGTACGGAAATTTTTCCGCCCAGGCCGGTGCCTGATTCTACGGAAACCTCTCCTGCCGCTTTAAGAGCGCCGGGAGTGTAAACCCGTCCCTGGTCGATGAGGGAGGTAATATCCCTTTCTATAATACGGCCATTGGGGCCTGTGGGAATTGCCTCTGCGACATTGACGCCTGCTTTTTCAGCCAGGTTTTTCGCTCTGGGGGATACGGGTGCGCCATTTGCGGAAGCTGCTGCGGAAGAAGGTACGGAAGCTGCGGCCACAGAGGGCTTTTCCGTTTGGGCAGCCTTTTCGGGGCTTGCCTCTTCGGTGGAAGCAGCCGGGGCCGAGGCAGCAGCAACATCCTCAACTTTTTCACCGGGCTGGCCGATGACGGCAACAGGTGTTAAACAGGGAACATCGTCGCCCGCTTCAAAATAAACCTCGAGAATAACGCCGTCCTGTTTGGCCTCCTCTTCGAAACTGGCCTTGTCGGTTTCGTAGGAGAAAAGCAGATCACCTGCTTTAACGCTGTCGCCTTTCTTCTTGAACCATTCGCCGATAATGCAGCTTTCCACGGATTGTCCCTGCCGTGGCATCAGGATTGGGGTTGCCATAGTCGAACCTCCTGTAAGATTAATATAGGTCTATAATTGCCTTAGTACCTTATTGCTGATAAGCGTCAATGAAAAGCAAGCTGCTTCGTCGACGCTTCTTTTCAATTGGGCTGCGGACCTGGCCCGCTTAAGACTTTAGGTTATTGCGCAGCAAAAAGCCGGTATACGGCTTTTTGCATTTTTTTAAATCCTATTTAGCTGTTTTTGGAGGGTGCATGGGCCAGAAGGTATTTTTCGGCCTCCAGGTTCCAAAGTCCTCCATGGCGTTCCACGATTTCGTGAAGCGCTTTAAACAAGGCGTCCGTTTTGCCCTTTTCCTCAAAATCAGCAATGGCGGTGAGAGGAAGGTTGATGGGCGGATAAATAAGCTTTTTGCCCCCGGGAATATGGGGCAGGTTCAGGGTGGTTTCCACAATTACATCCAGACCGCCCACATGGGTTATCATGGAGGAGGGGGAGAGCCTTCCCTGGGCCATAAGATCCAAAGATTCAATCATGTCGTTGGTGTTGCCGCCGCTGGTGCCCACCACATGGGTTGAATTGTAGTGAACATTATAGAAGTTGAAGTCAGCGGAGAAGGCGGTATTGCTGGGGCCGGCAAAGAAGTTGAGGCAGCCGTCGTGGCCCAGTAGGGCATCGCCCTGCTCCACAACAGGCTTAACCGGCGCGAAAACCATAACATCGTCATAGCCGGTGCCGCCGGAAAGGGAAAGCAGATAGTCCTTTCCTTTATCGGGAGAGGAAGTATTAACATATATGAGGTTTACGCCGTTTTTGGCTGCTTCTTCTACTGTGTAAATGGAAGCGGCTCTGTCCAGACGGGTTTGATCAATATCGGTAACCACTAAAAGGGAGGGCTTTCTGTCACAGTGGATGGCGTAATCGATAGCGCCCAGTCCCATAGGACCTACACCGGCCAGAAGGGCCATTTTGCCGCCTTCCTTAATACCCATTTCGTGGACATAGGAACCCTGATTGGTATGGTACATGGCATGAAATGTTCCTACAATACAGGAAACCGGTTCGGAAAGAGAACCGTAGAAGAAGGCCTCACCCTTGTAGGGAAGAAGGCAGCCAAGCTCCATAACCACATTGGGAATAATAATATAAGTAGCATCTCCCCCAATATAAGGGAAGGAATAGCCGGGAGCTGCATAGGGGTCATCCTTTTGGTTCAGGGCGGGCTGAATGGAGAAGCGGTCGCCAGGCTTAAACTTGGACTGCCATTTGGATCCGACCTCAATAATTTCGCCGCAGAATTCATGACCGGTGATAATTGGATTTTTGTCTACATCATTGGGTACGCGCTTGTGCTCAGAACCCTGGGAAGCCGCCTTGTACGAGGACATGCATAGGCTTTCCGAAACGATGCGGGCCAGTATTTCATCCTCCTTGATGGGGGGGAGCTCAAAGGTTTCAAGGCGAAGATCATTTTTACCATACAATCGAACTGCTTGTGTTTTCATTGACGATCCTCCTTTATTTTAAGGTTATACTTTTATATATTGTGATCATAGCATACCTGATCTTGTTAATCAACATAAAACCACATATTCTTTTTTAATATGGACATAATCTAACATGTATACTATAATGAAAACAAACTAAAACAACAAAAAGGGGGAGCACCCATGTTGAAACGCTTGGAAAAACAAACAGCCATTGTCACCGGTGCGGGCCAGGGGCTTGGAGAAGCGCTGGCAAGGCGTCTGGACGCCGAAGGATGCAGGGTCGTGGTTGCCGATATTCAGTTTGAAGCGGCCCAGAAGGTGGCTGAAAGCCTGACCGACGCCATGGCCGTCAAGGTTGACGTCTGCGACGAGGAGCAGGTAGAGGCAATGGTAGAGGCAACAGTCACCCGGTACGGATCCCTTGATCTTATGGTCTCCAATGCTGCGATTCTTATTGCAAAAGCGGCAGTGGAATTTCCTGCCGCTCAGTGGCGGAAAATGATGGATGTCAATTTAATAGGCTATTTCATTTGTGCCAAGGCTGCTGCTAAAGCTATGATACCCAATAAAAAAGGTAATATCATTCAAATTAACAGCAAGTCCGGCAAAAAGGGCTCTTACAAAAACTCCGCCTACGCGGCAGCCAAATTCGGCGGCATCGGCCTTACCCAAAGCCTGGCCCTGGAGCTTGCCGAGCACGGCATTCGCGTAAATGCCATCTGCCCCGGCAATCTTCTCAACTCTCCTCTTTGGAATGACGGCCCTAACGCCCTTTTCAAGCAGTATGCCAAAAATCAGGGCATTACCGAGGAGCAGGTGCGCCAGAAGTATTTGAACCAGGTTCCTCTGGGAAGAAGCTGCGAATACGAGGATATCGCCAATGTTATGGTTTTCCTTGCATCCAGTGAATCCAGCTATATGACCGGTCAGGCCATCAATGTGACCGGCGGCCAGGAAATGAGGTAAGAGCATGGGTTATAAAGCGGACCAAATCCCGGGGTCGGAAAATCGGGCCGCAGCCCATGAAGCGGGCCTGAAAAGTCCTTCCGAGGAAGTTCGGCTTGAGAGCCTGAAGCTTCTTATGGAGGATATTGAAAAGGGCGTTGTGCCAAAGCCTCCTGTGGGTACGGATGTGAATAACCATATTCATACCATCTATTCCTTCTCGCCTTACGCGCCTGCCGAAGCGGTGTGGCGTGCTATGAACGCGGGCCTTTCCACAGCCGGAATCATGGATCATGATTCGGTCTCCGGCGCTCAGGAATTTTTGAAGGCCGGTGAAATAACCGGCTTAAGCGTAACGGTTGGCGTGGAATGCCGTGCTGATTTTTCAGGAACAAGGGTTGAAGGAAGACGTCTCAACAACCCGGATCAGAATAATATTGCCTATATGGCTCTCCATGGCATCCCTCATACAAAGCTTTCGGAAGTGGCTGCCTTTTTTAAGCCCCTTAATGAAAGGCGTAATGCCCGGAACCGCAAAATGGTTGAGCGGATTAACGGCTTTTTGGAGCCCTTTAAGCTTTCCATTTCCTTTGACGAGGATGTTGCACCCCTGTCCCAGACGGATAAGGGCGGAAGCGTTACGGAGCGTCATGTTCTTTATGCGCTGTCCCTTCGTCTTATAGCGGTTTACGGAAAAGGTCCCGCTCTGGTTGCTTTCTTAAAGGATAAGCTGGCGCTTCCCGTGAGCGGCAAGCTGGAAGGCTTTTTAACGGATGAGGCCAATCCTCACTATTCTTATGATTTATTGGGGCTTCTGAAAAGCTCCCTGGTGGAACGCTTCTACATCCCTGCCACAGATGAGTGCCCGCCTGTTGCTCAGGTTCTGGAGCTTGCCGAAAGAGTAGGGGCTATTTCGGCCTACGCCTATTTGGGGGATGTGGGGGATTCGGTTACAGGGGACAAAAAAACCCAGACCTTTGAGGACAGCTATCTGGAGCTTTTATTTGAAGAGCTTTACCGCCTTGGGTTTAAGGCGGTCACCTACATGCCCTCCCGAAATACCCTTCCTCAGATGGACAGGGTAAGAGGGCTGTGCGACAAATATGGCTTTTTGCAGATAAGCGGTGAGGATATCAATTCATCCCGCCAGTCCTTTGTCTGCGAAGCCATAAGAAACGACTACTTTAAAAACCTTATTGATACCACCTGGGCGCTTATCGGCCATGAGCTTGCGGCCACCGGCAATTTAACCCGCAGCATGTTTTCTGCTGAAACAATCCTCAAATACCCGTCCCTTAATGAAAGAATTAAGGCTTATAAGGTCATAGGCCTTGAAAAGGGCCGTGAAGGGGAGGTTTAATACCATGCTGGGTGCCGAGAGACGAAATCAGATTGTTGCCCGACTAAATGAGAAAAAGAGCCTTCTTGTTCCGGAAACCGCCCAGCTTTTCGGGGTTACGGAAGAAACCATCCGAAGGGATTTAAAGTATCTTGAGAGCAAGGGGCTTCTTGTAAGAACCCACGGCGGTGCGGTACTGTCCGACGACACCAATTGGGAAACACCTGTGGAGGTTCGTGAGGGCATCAACATGTCGGGGAAAAATGCCATTGGTCTTAAGGCCTCTCAAATGGTTGAGGATAATGACACCCTGTTTCTCGACGCCAGCACCTCCTGCCTTTACCTTGCCAGGCATTTGAAGAAGAAAAAAGGTCTTACTGTGGTCACCAATGCGGAGCGGATTATTTTGGAGCTGGCCTCCTGCGAGGATATTACCCTTATTTCCTCGGGGGGGCTTCTAAGGCCCAAGAGCCTTTCCTATGTGGGGCGAACCGCGGAACGGGCCATCAGTCAGTACCGGGCGGCCAAGGTGTTCCTTTCAAGCAAGGGCTTTTCACCCCGCCATGGGCTGACGGATTCCAATGAACAGGAAGCCGATATTCGCCGGACCATGCTGGCCTGCTCGGAAAAGGTGATTTTTCTTTGCGACCATACCAAGTTTGAAAAGGTAGGGTTCGTTAATACGGCCAGGGTGGATCAAATCAACGTTCTTATTACCGATAAAGCCTTTCCCGAGACATGGGGGAATTGGCTGGACAGCCTTTCCCTTAAGGTCATTCGCGCCGATCAGGAATAATGTTCCCGTTTATTGACAACCTCCCCGGCCTGTGTAAAAATGAAAGTAATTATTATTATTCAATAGCTTGATTTTGCTTTTATATCAAGTAATTGGTAATAATAAGGTGAAAAAGGAGGACGGGGTATGAGAAACAAAAAAACAACGGGTGCATTGAATCTGAAGCAGCAGTTCAGGCAGCATGGCTTTAAATATACGGCACAGCGGCAGGCGGTCATGGATGCTATTTGCGCTCATCCTGAGCTTCATATGAGCAGTGAGGAAATTTATGAAATGCTTAAGCAGGAGTATCCCGACCTCGGCATTGCCACCGTATACAGAACCCTGCTTCTGCTTGAAAAAATGCAGCTTATAAGAAAAACGGACTTCCTGGACGGGTGTACGCGCTATGAACTCTGTGATCCCAGCGGACATGCCCACCACCATTTGATCTGCACGGATTGCGGCGGGATCATCAATATGGAAGAGGATCTGTTGGATGAGCTTGAAAAACAGGTTTATACAAAGCATCGCTTTACTGTTAAAAACCACAGTGTCAAGTTTTACGGCTTCTGTGAAAAATGCGCATCCAAGAAGGATCTCCATGAGGATGATGCTTAATGCTTAACTTCAAGCCATTGGGACTTTTATGTATTTAAGTCTTAAGGGCTTAAGGGAATATAGTCTAATGCCGCAGGCAGGGGAGGGCAAAAATGTCATTTCAATGGAAAGAACGCTATGCTATAGGAATTGAAACCATAGACAGCCAGCATAAGAGGCTGTTTGAGATTGGTGCGAAAGCATACGAGCTGGGACTTTTAAACGACGGCTACGATCATTATGACGAAATTGTGGTGCTTTTGAGAGAACTTAAGGACTACACGGACTATCATTTTAGCTATGAAGAGCAATTAATGCAGGAACTGGGCTACAGTGATATCGAAGCGCACAAGCAGCAGCACGGTATTTGCATTGAACGAATTACTGCTCTCTGTGAAAAGGATATTGATCAGGATCAGCAGGCAGCAATCCTTGAGGTGATGGATTTTCTCTCCGAATGGATTAGCAGCCATATTATGCTGACGGACAAAAAATATACCGCCTTCTTTAAAGAAAAAGGCGTAAGCTAAAAGCAATCTTATACATAGAAAGGCCGGTAGCCAAACCGCCCGGGAGCTATGCCGGGCCGAAAAGGGCCGGTAAAGAGGTGCTTGACGTGTCAAAACGCGTTTTGGCTTTTGATTTTGGCGCATCGTCGGGACGGGCGATTTTGGCCACATACGAAAGCGGCAAAATAACCCTGGAGGAAATTCACCGGTTTTCCAACGATCCGGTAAAAGTAAATGGTACCTGGTACTGGGATGTCCTGCGCTTATTCTTTGAAATCAAGGAAGGCATTCGAAAGGCGGCTCATAGTGGCGGGTTTGACAGCCTTGGTATTGACACCTGGGGTGTGGACTATGCCTTTTTGGACAAAAACGGTAAAATGCTTGAAAATCCTGTCCATTACAGGGACAGCCGTACGGATACTATTTTAGATGAAGCCTTTGCTTTAATTCCCAGAAAAGAATTGTATGAGAAAACCGGTATTCAAATTATGAATTTTAATACGGTTTTTCAGCTTTTGGCTGTAAGGCTTAATAATCCCGATCAGCTTGAAAAGGCGGATAAGCTGTTATTTATGCCGGATTTACTTACCTACTTTCTGACAGGTGAAAAAAATGCGGAATACACCATTGCGTCCACCGCTCAGCTTCTTAATGCCAAAACCAGGACCTGGGATGAAGAGGTTTTAGAGAAAATCGGAATTTCCAAAGACCTGCTTCCCGGCCTTGTTGAACCCGGAACCATCGTCGGCTCCATTCTCCCTGAAATTGCCGAAGAAACCAATTCAGGCACGGTGCCTGTCATTGCGGTGGCAGCTCATGATACCGGATCGGCGGTACTTGCGGTACCTTCCGTAGATGAGCATTTCATTTATATCAGCTGCGGAACCTGGTCGCTGCTTGGTACGGAATTAAAGGAGCCCATCACCAACGAGCTTTCTGCCTCCTTGAACCTTACAAACGAGGGAGGCTATGGCAAAACCATACGCTATCTGAAAAATATCATGGGGCTCTGGCTCATCCAGGAAAGCCGCAGACAATGGCAGCGGGAAGGCCAGCAGGTTACCTTTGCGCTTCTTGAAGAGGAAGCCTTAAAATGCGAGGCCTTCAAGAGCTTTGTGGATCCCGATGATGCGCGCTTCGGAAAACCCGGCGATCTTCCTTCCCATATTCAGAACTATTGCCGTGAAACAGGACAATATGTACCTCAGACCCGGGGTGAAATTGTGCGCTGCATTTATGAAAGCCTGGCGCTTAAATACCGCTACGCTCTTTCTCAGGTGGAAACGGCTACCGGTATACATTATGGGGTTATTCACATGGTAGGAGGCGGGACCAAGGATAAATTCCTTTGCCAGCTTACGGCCGACGCCTGCTCCCTTCCGGTGGCAGCAGGGCCAATTGAGGCCACAGCCCTTGGCAATGCAGCGGTGCAGCTTATGGCACTGGGTGAAATCAAGGATATCGGTGAGGCACGCCGCGTGATTGCAGCTTCCTTTGAACTCCTTCGTTATAAGCCCTCCGGTAATGATGGGTGGGACAAAGCCTATGAGCGCTTTACCCAGCTTATCAATAAGAAGCATTAAATTGCGGTTTCCTCTATGAAATAAGCACCGGGTTTGTCACGCCTGGTGCTATTTTTATATTGTTAATTAATAAAAAGCGGGAGAATTTGAGGTTCTCCCGCTTTTTTGCCGTCTATAAATTGTAATGAGCTTCTTTAGTACCGTAATAAACTTATCCCACGCTTAAGACTACCAGACTTGCCTGTACAGCCAGGTCAGGTATGAATGCGGTATCTCCCGTGGTATTGTTAAGAGCGAAAGTAAGCGGAGCCAGTGCGGTAATAAGGGCGTTTCCTACAACCTGTGTCGAAACAATGGCAGAGGCGGCCGTGAAAGTTTGAGCCGTACTGGTTACGATTGAAAAGGATACTATGGGAGAAGCCGCCGCACCGTCTACAGCTACCCACCAATTAATGTAGTAAGTTCCCGGTGTGAGAATGGTAAAAACCCCTGTTGCTGCATTATAGGTTATAAATGGACTGGAGTTGTTTACAAGGTTGTTGAACAAAACATTTGCATTTGCGGCAATTTCGGAAATATCCCCGAGTACCAGCTGTACCTGAAGGCCTTGCAGGGCAACGGCAGGGCCAGTAGGACCGGTGGGGCCGGGTATATTAGGAAAACAAATGCCCAAATGCTATAAAGCAAGATGCGGTGCTAAATGGCACCGCATCAGATGGTTAAGCCGGATATACATGGGAATTGTGAACAGCCGGACTTATCAAGCAGCAGGCAAAGCTGCCGCAGCTATTGGCTTTGCTTTAACAGGCACGATATCGGCCTTTTATAAAGGGGGCAATCAGGGCGTAATTTCAATCAGATAGACATTGCCCTCAAAGTCGTCATCCCAGATTTCGGTATAGCCGACCATTATGTCGGTTGCAGATTCAGGTACTTCAAAGACCAGCTTTCCGCTGAGGCTTTCGCCTACCTTCAAATCCACTTCATCAGGATACATTCCGTCAAAAAATTCCTCATAGCCGATGTCTTCTCCGCCGCTCCAGTATATATTGAAATCGTAATTTCCTACCGGTATGGTTTCATCAAAAATATTTTTTACCTCCACATCAGCTACGACGAACTTGTAGCCTTCGCTTATAGGCGTAAGCCCTTCCAATTCCTCGGCAGTGGCTGCATCGGTAATTTTAAATTCAAAGAAGGCACTGGTGAGTGTTTCATTCATTTTACCTGTAAACAGTTTATTGTATTCCCGACCCTCGGCCTGGAGAAGCTTAGTCGCCTTATCAATGAGATTGCTGTCAGTGTCGGGAACTTTTTCTCCGCCGTTTCCACCACAAGCGACCAGGCCCATGGTGATTACAATACCAAAAATTAATACCAGAACTTTTTTTACTGATTTCATTTGCAAATCGTTCCTTTCGAGAATAAAAATGTCATCACATAGTACCTGCCTGCCTGTCAAATTTTAAAGTAAATGACTTTAAAATTTGAGGGCATTCTGCCAACAGCATTTAATATACTATAACCTACTGGCCGTAGCAAGGAAGCAGAACATTTTTGGCGTTTTTCTCATTTTAAGTATTAATATTACAGAAAAGATTGTTATAAAAGCAAATTAAGATCCTTAAAATAATGCTAATTGTTTTCCTAATAGCTTCGGCCCGGTGGGGCCTGTGGGTCCAGTGGTACCCGTACCACCGGGACCTGTGGGACCAGTAGGGCCAGCGGGACCTGGTAAACCTCGCGGGCCTTTCGGACCAGGGCAGCATACAGGATAGCAGGGGTCTTTTGGCCGGCAGGGATCGGGCTTGGGATAGCTTTTTTCGCAGCCATCATCATGGTCTTTCTGATAGCAATCGTCACGGTCTTTCTTGCAGCCATCATCATAATCTTTCTGATAGCCATCTTCACGATCCTTCCGGTAGCGATCCTCCTGCTCCTTTTCATAGTAATCGTCACGGTCTTTCCTGTAGCAATCCTCACGGTTCTTGTGATTACGGTTGAGACGATCTCTCCGATTGCAATCATGGGGTTTTTGGTAAGCATCGTATGAATCCCCATTATTGTAGGCTTGTTCATCGCTTTCATAACGCATGTTATTCGGCGGATATTTTTCATTATAAATATCCATGGGGTCACCTCTTTCTTCTACAGATAAGTTTAAAACTTTTGCTTTTATTGGCCTGTCTTGTAAACGACAGGATATCTAATAATCACGCAAAAGGTGTACTTGCCTCTAATCCAGTGTATGACTCTCTATATCGGAAGGTGTTAGAATATTGGCCTCTTCACCTCTTTTTGTGTACAAGTTCTGAAAAATTTTTTATTTGATTCCTGAGTGTTGATTTGATAAAGTTAAAGGTGATTTGAACTCTACTTACTTATAAAAAAATACGCATTATCAATGGATATCAAGAGAGGAGCTGAACAGCATTATGTCTTTTCAATGGAAGGATCGTTACAACCTCGACATCCCCAGTATCGACACACAGCATAAAAAACTATTCGAAATCGGGGCAAGAGTGTATGATTTGACAGTTGCCGATGATAACTACGATCATTATGATGAAATTTTAGTAATTATCAATGAACTGCTGGAATATACCGAATATCATTTTAAGTATGAAGAAGAATTAATGAATAAATATGGCTATAACGAGCTTAGCGGACAGCAGCATGATCATGCTTTCTACATTGACAAAATAAAAAGCATCGCCTCCAAGGACATTGATGAAAAGCAAAATGAAACCTTACTTTCACTGGTCGATTTTTTATCCCAATGGATTAGCAGCCATATTGTATTTTCGGATAGAAAGTATGCCGTTTATTTTAAAGAGAACGGAATCGAACCCAATTAATAGGAATTAAATTAAATGATTTACATGTAATTGCTTGAAGAAAAAAAATAAATAAGTAAAAAGAAGAAACACTTCCTTACGAGTAAAGAAGTGTTTCTTTTTTGCAATAATCTTTATGTAGAAAGGTTTTTGTAAATTTACCCATTGGAAAAAAAGCGAGATAGTGAAATAATAAATACAACATTCTGTTTATTTTGTTACATTGTATATTATAGCTTTAAAATTGTGAATACATAAATAGCTAAAATCTCTAATAATTCGACAAATTTCGAATGTATTTTTTTTCAAAATTGTACAAGGGTGTATAGTTCATCCTTTTGATCCTGATTTATTCCGATATAGCGAAGAGTAATTCTTTGGGAGCTATGGTTAAATGTGTCCATAATAAGCCCAATATTATACTGTGATAACTGATATGTCCAGTAACCCCATGTTTTCCTTAAACTGTGAGTACCGAAATTATCAATACCTACCACTTCAGCAGCTTCTCTTAGAACGCGATAGCTTTGAATTCTTCCAATATGACCGCCTTTTTGACTGTTGAAAAAATAATCGTGCTTTTGAAGCCCGTTTGCATGAATATAATCGGAAAGACAGCTTTGGAGAGCCAGATTAATTTTTATTTTTTTCTCCTTCATGGTTTTTTTTTCCTTGACGACCAGGTATTCCTTCAACCTTCCGGACTCTGTATAGATATCAGATACCTTTACAGGCAGAATGTCACTTATACGCAGGCCAGTGTTAAGTCCGAATTTAAAGAGCAGAGCGTATTTTTTATCCCTTTCTAATAGAATGTCATACATTTGTTCGATTCGTGATTTGTTTCTGATAGGTTCAACGGTCATGTTGTCTTTCCTCCTTCGTTAATCCCTGACTGTCCTTTAATATCCGCATTATAATTGGAGTACGTCCTCCACAATGAAGATTATACCCTCATGTAAATGTAACAAAATAAACAATTTGCTACTTTTTCAAATTTCGCTGCTTTAGCCGTATAAACATGTTAAAATCACGGTTTTCAGGGGGCGTAACACAGGTGGTAACAGCATGAAACGTGTATTGATTGTTGATGATGCTGCATTTATGAGACTAACAATTAAGACCATGCTCGAAAAGCATGACTATGAAGTTGTGGGGGAGGCGGAAAATGGACGCATAGCTATTTCCCGATACCATGAACTCAAACCCGATTTCGTAACCATGGATATTACCATGCCCGAGGTAGACGGTCTTGGGGCACTTAAAGCCATTAAAAAGCTGGACCCCGGGGCTAAAATTCTAATGATTTCTGCCCTTGGCCAGGAAGCCCACGTCAGAGAGGCCATTATTCAGGGAGCCAGAGGCTTCCTGGTCAAACCTTTCAATGAGGAAAATTTCTTAAAAGCCTTATTAAAGCTATAACACAACCATCCCAATGTCTGAAAAAAAGAAAAGCAGAATTGCCTAATAGCCGGAAAATAAATGCCTTAACCTGATTTGGCGCAGCTTTTGGCGTAAGAAAGGAAGTAGCCTCTATGAAAGGCGAATCTGGAAACGAGACACTGTTAGAAATGTTTGTGTACGAAACCGGCCAGCTTATTGAGCAAATGGAGCAATGCCTACTGGAAACAGAAATGCACAATAGTCTCAAGCAATCCATTCATGATATTTTCCGGATTGTTCATACCATAAAGGGAAGTGCCGGCATGATGATGTTTGACAGAATCGCCAGCCTTGCCCACTCTCTCGAAGATTTATATGATTTTATCAGGAAATCTAACAAGGCAGAGTTAGATCTCCCTTCCATTGTAGACATATCTTTAAAGAGTCTGGATTATGTAAAAAACGAGCTTGTGAAAATAAGAGCAGGGGAACCGAATGATGGTGACCCTGCTTTGCTGTGTGCCGGTGTGCGTATGCTGCTGGCTTCTCTTATGGAGGAGCCTGTAAAAAAAGCCAACCCCTTCTACTCCATAAGACTCTTTTTTGAAGAAAACTGTGGAATGGAGGGCTTGAGGGCCTTTGAAGTCATTCATAAGCTGGAGTCGATAGCCTACGATATAAGGCACGAGCCTGAGGATGTTATTGGCAGCGAAGACGCCGACACAAGCATTGCAAGAGACGGTCTTTTTATCACCTTCACTTCGGACAAGCCCAGGGAATCCATTGAAGGCCTGCTATCGGATACCCTCCTTTTGAGGGATATGGATGTTCAGGTCAGGCATTTGCAGTCAAAAGGCAAAGCAGAAGAGGCGGACCCCGAAACAGGCTGCTGGGAGGACGAGCCAAATTCAAGCGAAAACCTTGCAGGTGGTGATGAAATCATTCCTCAGGGAGGTACGTCCGATACCTCAAATCAGATTAAAGCCGACAAGGCGGAGGCCGGTCACAGTCTCATCAGCGTACATGTAAACAAGCTGGACCTGCTTATGGATACGGTGGGCGAACTGGTTATCGCTCAGGCCCTGGTAACCCATCATCCGGAGCTTAAGCAGGTTATCTTAAGTGATTTTTACAAAGCCTCCCGGCAACTGCAAAAAATCACCGATGAGCTTCAGGATATTGTCATGTCCATCCGCATGGTTTCCCTATCACTCACCTTTCATAAAATGTACCGCCTGGTCAGGGATATCAACCGGAAGCTGGGTAAGGAAGTGGAGCTTGAAATTCAGGGTGAAGAAACCGAAGTGGATAAAAGCATTATCGAGCAAATTGCCGATCCTCTGATGCACCTTATCCGAAACGCTATGGATCACGGCATTGAGTCCCCACAGGAGCGCCTTTCCGCCAACAAGCCGGAGAAGGGAAGGATCTCTCTCGAGGCTAAAAATGTGGGAAGCGAGGTCTGGATCATTGTCAAGGATGACGGCAGGGGACTGGATCGTGACAAAATCCTTGCCAAGGCCAGAGAACGGGGGCTTATGGTGAAGCCGGAAGCCGAGTATACGGAAAAGGAAGTGTACACTATTCTCTTTCATCCCGGCTTTTCCACCAAGGAAAGCGTCACTGAGTTTTCCGGCAGAGGGGTTGGCATGGATGTGGTGCTTCGAAACATCGAGAAGATTAGGGGCTCTGTGGTTATGGACAGTCAATTCGGCAAGTCGACCACCGTCACAATTAAAATACCCCTTACCCTGGCCATTATACAGGGTCTGACCATTGGAGTAGGAAGCAATAAATACACCATTCCCATGCTTTCGGTGAAGGAAACCTTCCGGGTGAACGCAGAACAGATCTTTAAGGATATTACCGGAGAAGAAATGATCTTAATTCGAGGTCAGTGCTTCCCCGTTTTAAGGCTTAAAAGCTATTACCATCTTTCAGAAGGTGAAACAGAGCTCAAAAACGGCATGATTATCATTGTTGAAAACGAATCCCAAAGCCTGTGCCTTTTTGCTGATGCACTTATTGGTGAGCAGCAGGTAGTGGTAAAAGCCCTGCCTGCCTATATAAAAAAAGTAAAGGGGGTAACAGGCTGTACACTGCTGGGCGATGGAAGCATCAGTCTTATACTCGATGTCGTCGCGCTTATTGATTTGGCCCCGTAAAGAAAGGCCTTTTCAGCCAGGGCCTCATTAAAAACGCCAGGGCTGGACACGCCTTATGAAGCATTTCCATGGATTCCATAAGAAAGGAGTTTAAGAATGACAAATCTATTAACGGAATTTACCCAGGAAGAAGATACTCAGAAAGGAAAATTTTTAACCTTTTCCTTAGGTAAAGAAGACTATGGTATTGAAATCAGCAATGTCAAGGAAATTATCGGAATACAGAACATAACCCAGGTGCCTGAGCTTCCTCCTTATGTCAAAGGAATCATTAATCTTCGAGGAAAAATCATACCCGTTATGGATGTCCGAATCCGCTTTAAAAAGGAAGAGCGTGACTATAACGACAGAACCTGCATTATTGTCATCGAAATAAAAGAAATATCTGTCGGACTTATTGTGGACACGGTAACAGAGGTTTTGGCCATTTCCGAAGAAAACATTGTTCCTCCCCCTCAAATGAACAAAGGTTCCCAAAGCAAGTACATCAAGGCCATCGGCAAGGCTGCGGGCGGTGTGAAACTGATACTTGATTGTGACAGACTTCTGGGTGAGGACGAGCTTGAAGAGCTTTCAGAAATAGCATAAACAAAGAAAAGCCGAAAGAGGAGAATTTTCGGTTGAATAGAAGCAGGGAGGCTTACATATGAAATGGTTTTATGATTTAAGAATTTCAATGAAATTAATTTTGGGGTTTATACTGGTTGCCATACTTGCCGGCTCTATCGGGGGCGTGGGTATATACAGCATTTATACCATAAACAGGGATTATACGGATATGTATGAAAATAATACAATCCCCCTGGATTATGTGGAAAAGGCGGCGGTTTATTATCAAAGAACCCGAATCAATCTCCTGAACATGATTTTAGATCCTGACAACATGCAGACGTATCTGGATAGGGTAGCTGAGCATGAAGGCATTGTCACCGAAAATCTGGAGAAGTATAAGGTTCTTATTTCGTCCGATGTGGAGCAAAAAGAGTACGATAATCTTGTTAAGAACATGACCAGCTATGAGGAACTAAAGCAAAGATGCTACGACCTGGTACGCTCAGGCCGTCAGACCGAAGCCTTTGCATTGGCAAAGGGCGATATGACTGAAATGGCTGAAGGCATTAATACGATTATCGAAGAGATTTATAATGTCAATATAGCGCAGGCTGCCACAAAATCCGAAGCCAATGACCAATCCGCCACTCAGGCGACCGTTTTGATGGTTGGGCTGGTGGTGGCAGGCATGATTCTTGCCATCCTTATCGGATTGTTTATCTCCAATATTATAGCCAATCCCGTAAGAAAAATGATGGATGCTGCCGACAAGCTGGCCGTAGGGGATATTAATGTTAACGTAAAGGCGGACACAAAGGATGAAATCGGCAACCTTATGCGCTCCTTTGCCGCCATGGTGGATAATATCAGGGAGCAGGCCTTGACAGCGGAACGAATTGCTTCCGGTGATTTGAACCTGGACGTTAAGGTTAAGTCCGAAGAGGATCTTCTGGGCCAGAAGCTTAAGGAGCTTGTAGACCAGAACAATGAGGTGCTGAGCAATATCAACTCGGCCTCCGAGCAGGTTTCAATCGGTGCCAGGCAGGTGTCCACCTCCAGCCAGGCCTTGTCCCAGGGCTCCACGGAGCAGGCAGGTTCCATTGAGGAAATTACAGCTTCCATTGAGCAAATTGCCGCACAGACGAAGCAAAACGCGGACAATGCCACCAATGCCAATACCTTTGCTTCCGAAGCCAAAGAAAAAGCGGAACAGGGTAACAGGCGCATGCAGGAAATGCTTGTGGCCATGGCTGAGATTAATGATGCATCCAACAATATCTCCAAAATTATAAAGGTAATCGATGAAATCGCCTTCCAAACCAACATATTGGCCTTGAATGCCGCCGTTGAAGCCGCAAGGGCAGGGCAGCACGGCAAGGGCTTTGCCGTTGTTGCGGAGGAAGTGCGCAACCTGGCCGCCCGTTCGGCGAATGCTGCAAAGGAAACCACCAGCATGATTGAAGGAACTATTGTGAAGGTGGATGCGGGAACCAAAATTGCCAACGAAACCGCTGCGGCCCTGGATCAAATTGTGGGCGGGGTGGCCAAGGCCGCTGAGCTGGTAAGTGATATCGCGTCTGCTTCCACCGAGCAGGCAGGGGGCATCAGCCAGATTAATACCGCCATCAATCAGGTTGCTCAGGTGGTACAAACCAATTCTGCCACATCGGAGGAAACCGCGGCCGCAAGTGAAGAGCTTTCGGGTCAGGCCGAGCTTCTTAAGGAGATGGTAGGAAAGTTCAAGCTCAGAGAAAAGCAGCAGTATGTACAGAGAATGTCCGGGCCTTCCCTTACGCCAGAGATGCTCAAGGCTTTGGAGGAAATGGTAGCTAAAAAGCAAGCAGACACTTCCTTCAAGGAACCCCGTGACAGCCGCAGAGAGCATAAAAAAGCAGGAGCGATCCAAATTGATATGGATGACAGGGATTTTGGAAAATACGTATGATAGAGATTCAACAGGATGAGTTTGGTATCTTGTCGGAGTTTATGCTCAGGCAGTTCGGGATTTGTCTTAAGGATGAAAAAAAGACCCTCGTAAACGGAAGGCTTCAAAATACCCTGTTAAACGGTGGATTTAAGAGCTTTTCCGAGTATCTGGAGCATGTTTTCACCGATAAATCAGGGAAAAGCCTTGCTGCTCTGGTGGACAGGCTGACCACGAATCATACCTTTTTTATGAGGGAAAAGGATCATTTTGAGTATTTTCAGAAGCAGGTGCTGCCCTGGATAATGAAAACCTTCCCGGAAAAGGATATGCGGCTTTGGAGCGCGGGCTGTTCCAGCGGAGAGGAACCCTATACCCTGGCCATGCTTGTAAGGGAATACCTGGGAGACAAAAAAAGAGAGTGGGATACCGGTATCCTGGCAACCGATCTCTCAACCCGGGTTCTGGAAAAGGCGCAAAAGGCCATTTATTCGGAGGAGGCAGTGAGCTTCCTCCCAAAGGCCTACCTTACCAATTACTTTGAAAGAGTGGACAGGGAATCCTACCGTATTTGCGAGAACATCCGCAAGGACGTTATTTTACGGCGCTTTAACCTCAATAATGTGGAATTCCCTTTCAAGCGAAAATTCCATGTCATCTTTTGCCGCAATGTTATGATTTATTTTAATCAGGAGGCAAAAAATGAGCTGATACGGAAATTTTACGACCTTACCGAACCGGGAGGCTATTTGTTTATAGGCCATAGTGAATCCCTGGACAGGGACAGGGTGGGCTATAGCGCCGTTATGCCTTCTGTTTACCAAAAGCCAACCCTTAAGGGGATTTACTGCTGAACCGTCACCCAGGCACAAGCTTACTCTTTTTCAGGCAGAGTAAGGGAAAAACCTTCCTCGGCATACTGAAAAAGCAAATCCTTGGCGCCTGTGCAGGCCAAAAGATCGGCCCGGGCTTCCCGGATAAGCCCGGCATCCCTTTCACTGAGAGTTAAGAGCAGAGCGGGAAGAGGATCCTTCATGGAAAGTCCCCGCTCTGTTTTGTATTTTCTTGCCTCAAACAAAATAGCTTTAACCTGGTTTCCAAAGTTCAGAAGGCTTTCCTCTCCTTGAACCCCGTTTTCCATGATACCCATGGGAAATCCCTTTTCCGGGTTTTGGAACCAGCGGGTCAGATGAAGGGAAGGGCTTGTCTCCTGCCTTTGATAATAGGATAGATAGATGTGTTCCGTCATGTGGGGAACAAAGGGGGCATAGAGCCTTAATATTCCCTGAAAGACCAGGTAAAGCGCCTTGTGAGCTGATGAAGCCGAGGGGTTGGGCAAAGGGGCAGCCTGGTCCTTTGGTTCCTTGTAGGCATAGAGCCTTTCCTTTACAAGCTCCAGATAGGTATCGCAATAATCCTTCCAGAAGAAGGCATCCATTTCCTGCCTTGCCGACCCCACTTCATAGGCATCAAGAAGGGCTGCAGCTTTACGCTCAGTCTCCTGAAACCGGGCTATAATCCAGGCATCGGAGGGAGACAGGGATGAAGGGGGAGCGTTTTTGGCCTCCTGGGCAGAAAAGCCTTCCAGGTGGAAAAGGGTGAACCGGGCTGCGTTCCAAAGCTTTGTGAGAAAACGGGAAGCAATCTTCAGATCCTCTTCGGCAAAAAAGGTATCCGTACCAAGCCGGGAGGAGGCTGACCAGTACCTTAACACGTCGGCAGAATGACGGCTGACAAGGGCATCGGGGCTTTGAGAGCCGTTTCCTTTGGACTTGCTGATTTTTTCACCCTTTTTGGCAAGGACAAAGCCGCAAACCATAAGATCACGCCAGGGCAGACGACCGGTATGATACAGGCTTTTAACGATGGTGTAGAAGGCCCAGGTGCGTATAATCTCGTGTGCCTGGGTGCGTAAGCTCATGGGAACAAGCTCCCCGGTAAAATCCTCCGGATCGCCCCAGTGGCTGTTTATAAAGGGTGTAAGGGAGGAGGTGGCCCAGGTATCCATAACCGCGGACTCAGGTATGAAGCCGGTATGGCCGCAGGAGCAGGGGGCGTGGGGAGGCGTTTCCAGAGGATTTACGGGCAAATCCTCTTCACGTGCAAACAGGGGCTTCCCGCAGCTTTCGCAATACCACACAGGAAAAGGAACCCCAAAAAACCGCTGTCTTGAAATGCACCAGTCCCATTTAAGGTTTTCAACCCAGGCAGTGTAACGTGTTTTCATGGCCTGGGGATACCAGTTGATTTCGTCGGCAGCCTTCAAAAACCGCTCCTTCTCCGGCAGAACAGAAATGTACCACTGCCTGGAGGGGATAATTTCCGTATCCTGTCCGCACCTTTCATGAACACCCACATGATGGAGGTGGGGCTTTTGGGAAAGAAGCTGCCCCCCCTCGGAAAGAAGCCTTAGCGCTTCCTTTCTTGCATCTGCAACGGTTAAGCCGCCCAGAAGGGGAACCGTTTCATCCAGCCTGCCGTCGGGTGTAACCGCCTTTTTATAGGGCAAGCCATAAGTGTTATACCACTCCAGATCCGCCATATCCCCAAAGGTGGCGCACATAACAAGGCCCGTGCCCTTATCCCTGTCAACGGAGGGATTGGCCAGGATGGGGATAGTAAAGTCATAAAGGGGAACAAGGGCTTCCTTGCCTATAAAGGATCGGTAATGCTCATCCTCGGGATGGACAAAAAGCGCCACGCAGCCAAAAAGCAGCTCGGGGCGGGTGGTTGCTACAGGCAAAGAAGCGCCGCCGCTTTTAAACGCCAGAGTACTAAAAAGGGTTTCACGCTCAACGGAATCCAGCTCGGCCTGGGCAATGGAGGTTCGGCAATGGGGGCACCAGAGAACAGGTGCTTCCTTGTCGTAGGCCTTCCCGCTTTTTGCAAGCTCCAGGAAGGAGCGCTGGGAGATTTTCATAACCCGGGGGCTTACGGTTTCATATTGAAGGCTCCAGTCCACAGAAAAACCCAGAGACTTCCATAAGCTTTTAAAGGCTTCCTCATACTTTTCCTTAATTGCCATGCATTTTTCAATAAAGGCACTTCGGCTTAAGCTTCCGGCCCGCAAACCCTCTTCCTTTTCAACAAGGCGCTCCGTGGGAAGCCCGTTGTCATCAAAGCCAAAAGGATAAAAAACGTTTTTACCCAGCATGCGCTGATACCGCGCAATGATCTCGGCCTGGGTATAGGAAAAAAGATGGCCGATATGAAGGGAACCGCTGACGGTGGGAGGGGGCGTATCAATGGAAAACCGCGGCCCTTCCTTTTTCGGATCATAGCGATAAATGTTTTCTTTGGCCCAGTATTGCTGCATGGCAGGTTCTTTTTCCTTAAATGAATACCTTTTTTCCAGCATGGGAATCCTCCTTCTTAAGGTCAGGCATAAAGAGAATGGAATGCCTTTTTTGAATGCAAAAAGGCCCTTCGTCCTTATAAAGGACGAAGGGCTCAAGGCTCTCCGCGGTACCACCTTATGTTTACGCAAACGGATTGCGTACACTTTATAAAGTACAGGCTTTAAAGCCGATACTTCTTCCCTTTTAACGGTGGGAATCCGATGAAGCCTACTCTCCGGTAAAAACACCTGATGCCTGCAGCGGGTGTGTTTACCGAATTTGGGTTCATGGCTCAAAGGCTACCTTCTGCATCTTCCATACGGGAAATTTCCACCGGCATTCCCTCTCTGCGGTATAAGAAGTGTGCTTACTCCTCCCTGTCAACGCCTGTACCAATATCTTATCAATTTAAATGCATTTTAAACCTGTGATGCTTGTTTTGTCAAGGAGTTTAAAGCATACCTTTGATTGGCTTCTTTCGAATATTAAAAAGAAGCATTCCGATCAGGATAACCATTCCGCCTGTAATCGTTGGAATATCAGGTCGCTCGTTTGCCAGAAGAAAGCCGAGAAGGCTTGTCAAAAGCGGAGTAATAAACATGTAATTGCTCACGGAGGAGGCCTTTTCAGCCTTTTTAAAGGCTTGGGCCCACGCCGCATACGCAACCGCACTTGAAAAAACCCCAAGCAGGACAAGGTAAATCAGTTGAATTGGCGGCGCCTCCCTGACTTCCCTTATGGAATCCGGCAAAAATAGCGACAGCATGATTGTCCCGGCAAAGATGCTGTAAGCGGTGGTATTTATGCCGGAATAAAACTTCGTTAATTTACGCTGCAGCAGATTGTAGGTACTTAGTAAAATTGCGGCAAAGAACAGCCAAAGAAGCCCATGGTTAAGTGTTAATGCACCCTTCATGAGGGTTAGGGTTATAACGCCTGAAAATTCAATTCCAACCGCCACCCATTGTAAAGAGCTCAGCTTTTCGTGATAGATGAACCGTGCAAGCACCGCGGTAATAACAGGGACTGTTGCGATGACCGTACTGCTGGTCGCGGCCGAAACGGTTTCACAACCCTTGTTAAACGCAAGCATGTAGAGAAAAAAACCGGAAGCGCCCGATGCCAAAAACCATTTTATATGCGCTTTTTCCGGTAGTTTCATTCTGGTAAACAGCGCAAGTATCAGAAAGGCGCAGGATGCGATAAAATAACGCAGAAATCCCAGCGGAAACGCTGAGAAATAGCGCAGGGCCAGGCGTGTAAGCACATAAGCCAGGGACCAGAAGACAATGGTTATTATTGCATAGGGATGAAAGCTTTCTTTCCACTTCATAAGAACCATACCTCAAGAGGTAACCCGTATTTTAATCAGAGGGTTATATCCTCTAATTAAACCATAGAAAACACGATTATTAAATAGCCCTTATTCCGTGTGGGTTTTGATTTTTATCAGAAACACTCTGTTTTTTGCCATCTTATAAAAAACGATTGACCTTTACGCCGAGGAAAGCTGTAGTCTTATTCTGAGAGAGAAAGCGCCTTAAGCTAATTCTATTTATGAGGCTGCGCTAAGGCACATTCTAAAAGAAGATAACAGAAAGTGGGGATTTTTATGGAAGCATATGAAGGGCTTTGTTTCGAAAGGCTCAGTGAGGAAGATGTTACAGTACTGACAGAGGTAATGAAAAGGGCTTTTGATGAAGATGCCAAACGTCATTTGGGAGAGGAAAGCGGCGGCCCTCCCGGATATGATAACGGAGATTTTATTCGTAAATGGTATTTGCAAAGCGGGGCAGAGGCTTATAAGGTTTCAAAAGGCGGCAGATTAATTGGCGGTATAAATGTTTTTATAAACCCTGATAATGAAAATTATCTGGGTAATATGTTTGTAGACCCTTTATGCCAGGATAGAGGCATCGGAACACTGATTTGGAGATTTATTGAGCAAAAATACCCTCAAACAATAAAGTGGAGTACGGAAACCCCTGGTTTTTCTAAAAGAAACCATAATTTCTACGTTAACAAATGCGGGTTTAAAGTCATTAGAATTGAAAATTCAAAGGACAAATATGAGGAAAGCTACATATTGCAAAAGGAGATGTAAATCTGATGGTTATTCTATTCAACAGTCAGTTGATCCGGATCAAAACAGACGTTATTTACAGCCCATTGCCGCTTCCCTTATGCTTATCCTATGACAAAATAAGCTTGTCGCAGGATAAGCTTATTACAGGATAGACTGGAGCGGCGACTTTTAGCGCCGGATAACAGGGAGGTAAAAGATGAAGCACGAGCTTGGTAAAAAAATTGCAGAGCTTCGCAAAGCCTATGGCATGAGCCAGGAGGAGCTTGCCGGGAAGCTTAATATCACTTTTCAGGCTGTAAGCAAATGGGAGACAGGAGCAGGTTTTCCGGATATCGAGCTGCTGCCCCTGCTGGCAGGCCTTTTTCATGTGAGTATAGACTATCTTTTAGGCAATTCGGAGGCGCAAAACGCCAATTACTACGACAAAAAATATGTGGAGGATGCTTATTACTGGGGGACAGAGCCTTCCCACCAGTGCTACGCCATATTAAAACATCTTCCGCCCACAAGAAGGCTGAGGCTTCTGGATATCGGCTGCGGTGAAGGGCGGGATGCGGTGTTTTTTGCCCGCAACGGCTACGAGGTGACCGCCTTTGATCTTGCGGAGGCCGGAGTGGAAAAAACACTGCGGCTGGCCCGTCAGGCAGGTGTTACGCTTAAGGCCTTTGTGGCTGATGTAAATACCTACCGCCCCGATTCCGCTTATGATATTTATTATTCAAACGGTGTTCTTCATTATATCGCCCCTGCTCTTCGCAAGGAAATCTTTGACAGCTATAAGGCCAACACGCCCAAAGGGGGAATTCATCTCTTCTCGGCCTTTGTCGCCAAGCCCTTTATCGCTCCGCCTCCGGAAAAAGAGGAAAACGCGAGCTTGTGGAGGTCCGGCGAGCTTTTTACCCTCTATCACGATTGGCAGCTGGATATGTGCGAGGAAGAAATATTTAACTGCAATTCCTCCGGTATTCCACACCAGCACGCCATGGACCGAATTCTTGCGCTGAAAAGGCTGGATTAGGTGCTCTATAATTAATATAAGCCAAGCAATAAGAGATTTATTGAAATACCCCTGTCAAAGTGTGAAGATGACTTTCCAGGGGTGATTGGGATTTGACTTTATGGCTTAAAAGTAAGGCCATGGAAGCTTTGTTCATAAAAAATCCTGTTTTCATGTGTCCGTTTTTCTTTCCCGTCTTCGAATATAAGTAGTGAAGCCTATAAATGATAAGTAAACAGGCACGAATGTGGGCCAGCCGGACTGTAAAATGCGGGGCAGGCGGACATTTGCACATGAAAGCGGGTTTGATAAGATATGGATGGGAGCGTACCTGTAAAAAGTCGGTGGAAGCAGGGCCGTGGAGCGGGCATGTACATCAAGGAGGACAGGGCAGTGGACGAGGAACTCTACCACGATTTAATCTATTCGCCGGAAAAAGGCCTTCAAGCCTTAATGAAAACCTATACCGGCCTGGTTTATACCATTGTAGCCGGAAAGCTTGGCACCATGTCCTCTCCGGAGGAGATTGAGGAATGTGTCAGCGACGTGTTTCTTGAGGTGTTTCAGGCAAGAGATCGCATTGATATATCTAAAAGCTCCCTCAAGGGCTTTATAGCCATGGTAGCCGCAAGAAGGGGCATCGACAGGTACAGGAGGCTAAACGCTGAAAGAACCCATTTGACGCCCATGGAGGAAGGGTTAGGGTTGGAAAGCCTGCCGGCAGAGAATGAGTCAGAAGGTTATTCGAGAGAAGAAAAATGGCTGCTGGTTGACGCCGTTAAAGCGTTGGGAAAGCCGGACAGTGACCTTTTCATCCGCCGGTACTACTTCGGTCAGACCTCAAGGCAGATTGCCGTTGCCTTGAAAATGAAGGTGAGTGCGGTGGATAAGCGCTTATCCAGAGGCATTGATAAAATAAAGAGTCTTTTAGGGGAGGGAAAGTAAATGGAAAACAGGATAAAACAAATCCTTGAGCATTTGGATTCGGAGCAGACAGAGAAGCTCCTTGAAGAAATGGAGCCACTGACCCTTCCGGCAGGGACTCATCGGAGAATAGAGGAGCGGGTTTTACAAAGAGCGGGAGAAGCAGGTCTTCTCATGAGGGATGAAAAGGTAACCCTCGCTGGAAGGCTGAAGAGCAGAAGGCTTTTCCTTCGGGCCGCTGCGGTTGTTTTAGCTGGAATCCTCCTCTTTTTTGGTCTGTCCATCTATCCAGGCTATGACCAAATGTCTTATGCCATCCAAAAATGGTTCCGCTTTGTGCCCGGACACGGCATAGTGGGAGAAGAGGATCCCCTTCTTTATGCTTTAAGTACTCCGCGGCTTAAGGTAGAAAATGAGAGCCTTTCCATGACTCTGCTAAGTGCCGTATCCGATGGGCGGTACATTTCGGTTTCACTTTATTTTCAGCGTAAAAGCCCGGACGCAAGGCAGGCTCTACCGGATAAGACCAAGCTTGTTGCAGCCTCTCAGGCATCCCAGATTGTTCTGGGAGAGGAAAATCCTATCCTTATGACCAACTGGTCCAGGGGCTCCGGAGGAGACCACTATTCAATCTATGGCAGCTTTACGCTGCCGGAAAACAGCCAGGCGGAACCGGACAGGGAATATATCTTAAGGGATCTGGAATCGGGGCTGGAAATCCCTTTTACCCTTAAGTCAGTGGAAGGCTTTTCGGATCTTGAGGCCATTGGACCCACTGTAAGCCATAATGCCGTTTCTGTCACGGCAGTGCCCGCTTATGAGGAGGGCCTTATTTCCGTAATGCTTTATCCCTACAATGAATCCCTCTATAAAATTAAGTCTTTTATGGGTGACAGCTATAATCCGGTTCTGACGGATGAAATACACCTGTCAGCCGATGGACTGGATATAGGGTATGAGCCGCTGGGCTCAAGCTTCGGGCCTATAACCTTCTTCACTTTTAAAACCTCTGAAAGGCCTTCCTCAGCGGAACTTGTCATTCCCTGGGTTACCCTGGAAAGCAAGGAAAAAGAGTCTGTCAAGGTAACCATTCCGGCGGAAGGCGAGAGTGTAAGCCTCAATAAGAAGGTAAACTTTAAAGACTCCACCGTAACTGTTGTTTCCTCTGAAACGGTAATGAAAGCGGTTGATGAGAGCGGAAAGGAGCAACGCTGCCTTAAGCTCACTATGGATTTTGAAAACCTTAATCCGGCTTACTCCCTGTACTGGCTCTATTTAATGGACGCAAAGCCCAGCGGAGGATTTTCATGGGAGTTTGATGAGGAGGGTATGGCTACTACCTATTACTACTTTTTGGAGGACAGCGACCAAAAAAATATTACCCTTACCTTAACCCCTACCTATATCACCGCTTCCCCCTATCGTATCCCTCTTTGGTAAGCTGCCGCTGGTAATCTAAACCTTGACGCGCCTCCTTTTTTGAGGCATTCTTGTAAATAGGCTTTTTATCCTAAGTTTTTGGATTGACACTATATATAGTGAGTGATAGAATAGTAAATACAAAATGTAGCTTTCGAAATGCTGTCGGGACATCCTTATTCCTGTATCGGCACACCCTTTTAAAAAGGGCCCGGCGGTAAAGCTGCATACTAAAAAGCCCCGAAAAACCGGGGCTTTTTAGCCCCTTTTTTATACGAAAACAAGGTTAAAATACGGAGGAGAGCGGAGTATGCTTACAAAGATTAAGAAAAGAGACGGCAGAGAGGCGCCCTTTAACATTGAAAAAATCACCAACGCCATTTTTAAAGCTTTTAACGCTACCGGCGGAGTGGATTACAACACAGCCGTTCAGCTGGCTGAAAAGGTGGCGCTTGAAATAGACGCCAGTTTCAAAAATCAGGTGCCTGATGTGGAGCATATTCAGGATTTAGTGGAACGGGTCATGCTCAGCTCGGGCTATGCCGAGCAAGCCAAAGCCTATATTTTATACCGTGCCGAGCGCAGCCGTGTACGTGAAATGAATACCCGGCTTATGAAGGTCTATGAGGACCTGACCTTTCAGGATGCTTCGGACAACGATCTGAAACGGGAAAATGCCAATATCAATGGCGATACGGCCATGGGCACCATGCTCAAATACGGGCAGGAGGGTGCAAAGCAATTTTATGAAATGTTCATTTTAAAGCCCGAGCATTCCAAAGCCCACATGGAAGGACGCATACATATCCATGATCTGGACTTTTTAACCCTTACCACCACCTGCTGCCAGATTGATATTGAAAAGCTTTTTAAAGGCGGTTTTGGCACCGGTCACGGTCACTTAAGAGAGCCCAACGATATCAGCAGCTATTCGGCCCTTGCCTGCATTGCCATTCAGTCCAATCAGAACGACCAGCATGGTGGCCAGAGTATCCCTAATTTTGATTACGGTATGGCCATGGGCGTAGCCAAGACATATGCCCGCCTCTATCGCCAGAATTTAATTAAAGCCATTGACCTTTTGGAGGGACGGGAGGACAGCGAGGCACTGGTTTTAGGCCTTCTGGCCAAAATTGTCGAGACCCTTGGCTTAAAGCCGGCCTTAACTGAAAATGAGGAGTTTAATGCCCTGGAAACGTCTCTGCTAAAGGAATTCGTATCCGATGAAGCCCAGGTAAAAAGGATCCGTGCTTTTGCCAGAAAAAATGCCGCCCGTGAGACGGAGCGCAGCACCTTCCAATCCATGGAAGCACTGGTTCATAACCTGAATACCATGCACAGCCGTGCCGGTGCCCAGGTGCCGTTCAGCTCCATCAATTACGGAATGGATACCACCCCCGAGGGAAGGCTGGTTATTAAAAGCATTCTTCTGGCTACTGAGGAAGGCTTGGGAAATGGCGAAACCGCTATTTTTCCCATCCATATTTTTAAGGTTAAGGAAGGTATCAACTATAATCCCGAGGATCCCAACTACGATCTTTTTAAGCTGGCCTGCCGCGTAAGCGCCAAAAGGCTTTATCCCAATTTTTCCTTTATAGACGCCCCCTTCAACCTCCAGTATTACACGCCCGGAAGGCCTGAAACCGAAATTGCCTACATGGGCTGCCGTACCCGTGTTATCGGCAATGTCCATGACAGGAGCCGGGAAACCATCTATGGCAGGGGCAATTTAAGCTTTACCACCGTCAACCTTCCAAGGCTGGGGCTTTCCCACAAGGGAGATATTGAAGGCTTTTATAAAGAGCTGAATCAGGTTATTGACCTGGTCATTGATCAGCTTTTAGAACGTTATGAGATCCAGGCCCGCAAAAAGGTGAAGAATTTCCCCTTCCTTATGGGCCAGGGCATTTGGATGGATTCCGATAAGCTGGGGCCTGAGGATGAAATTCGTGAGATCCTCAAGCACGGCACCCTTTCCATGGGCTTCATCGGTCTTGCCGAGTGCCTTAAGGCTCTTGTCGGCAAGCATCACGGCGAGGATGCCGAAAGCCAGAGGCTGGGCCTTGAAATCATAGGCCATATGCGTAAGCGCATGGAAGATAAGAGTGATGAAACCGGCATGAACTTCTCCCTTTTGGCCACACCTGCCGAAGGCACTGCCGGGCGCTTTGTCAAGTTTGATAAAAAGCTTTTCGGACTTGTGCCCGGAGTTACGGACAGAGAGTACTACACCAACAGCTTCCATGTCCCTGTTTATCATGAAATCGGCGCCTTTGACAAAATCCGTATTGAAGCACCCTATCATGCTTTTACAAATGCCGGGCATATTACCTATGTGGAGCTTGACGGTGATCCTCTCCATAACATTGAAGCCTTTGAAAAAATCGTAAGAGTTATGAAGGACTCGGGCATAGGCTACGGCTCCATTAACCATCCTGTGGACAGGGATCCCCTGTGCGGCTATTCCGGCATCATTAATGATGAGTGCCCCTCCTGCGGACGTACCGAGGGAGATGTTGGCTTTGAGAGAATCCGCCGCATCACCGGATACCTTGTAGGTACGCTGGACAGGTTTAATAACGCAAAGAAGGCTGAGGAAAAGGATAGGGTTAAGCATTTTTCCTGCGGAGCCGGAAAGGGGCACTAAATGTCCGCGCTCTTACGCATTGCCGGCATTGCCAAAGAATCCATTGTAGACGGTCCTGGTATTCGCCTCACTGTGTTTACCCAAGGCTGCCGTCATAACTGTCCGGGTTGTCACAATCCGGAAACCCATGCTTTTGAAGGCGGCAGCTTGATGGCTGTTGATGAACTTGGGGAAATGCTCAAAAGAAACCCTTTGCTGGACGGTATAACCTTAAGCGGAGGAGAGCCCTTTGAGCAGGCTGAGGCCCTTACGGCGCTGGCTTTTCAAGCAAAGGCGCTTGGGCTTAATGTCATGATTTATTCGGGCTATACCTATGAAGCCCTGCTCAAGGGGGCTAAGGCTAATCCCTGGTGGGGTGAGCTTTTAAAGCTGGCGGATATTCTGGTGGACGGGCCCTTTGTGCTAAGCCGGAGGAGCTTGAAGCTTCGATTCAGGGGCTCCGCCAACCAGAGAGTTATTGATGTAAAAGCCTCCCTGGAGGCCAATGAAACAATTCAATTAGACTGGTAAGTCCAAATTACAGTTTTTTGCTGATAGCGTCCTTAAGGGGCGCTATCAGGCTTTTAAGATAGGCAATGGTGGCATCCTTCATACGATAGGCCGGGCTTGTTAATGACCAGATTTCCCGGATATAGTCCTCCAGAGCCTGCAAGACAAGGGGGTCATCGGCAATATAGCGAACAGAAGAGGAGGGAACCGCCTCCACTTCCATAAAGGCGTAGTGCCGGCTTTTTACAGCTATCTGAACCTGTGATTCCAAAAGCCTGTCCATATAGTGGAGGGGTATAAAGGCTGCCTGGTATTTTTCATGGGTTTGGAGCAGCTCAACCATGTTCTCCAAAAGCTCCAGCTTGTCATTGTCGTCTAAAAGAAGCCGGCATGCACCCAAAGGGCCGTCGATAATTAAAGGCTCGGTGGGAGAAAGTACGCTTTGGCTTTCAATGTAAAACAGATCCATGGAGCCGAAGCATTTTAGATTGTGTATAAAAATCTGATGGTATTTCTGAAAAAGAGTAAGCTCCTCATGGAGTTTTTCCGGTGAAAGCGCCTTGGCCTTCAGGTATTTTTTAAAAACGCTCACCGTCAGAAGCATGGGATTGATAGCCTTCTGCAAAAGGTAGCGCGGGCCTTCATGGCCTTCGGAATCATAGCGGCTGCGAAAATAACAGGCGGCATTCCCTTGCGCGCAGGAGAGGAAAAGAGGCCTGGCCATTTCCTGGATGAGTGCTTTCATATAGGAGGTATAGAATTCCACGGCCATTTTATTTTTAAAAAGCATAGCCCATTCGTGCTTTTTCTCGTGATCGGCGGGAAAGCAGGAAAGCATCCCGGCCTCAGGTGAGAGCATCAAATCTCTTTTTGTGGTGAGAAGATCGTGCTTTTTTAGATAATAAATCGTGCATTTTTTAACAATCCCTGAAAAACAATAACCTTTCAAAAGCGCAATGAGTTTTTTTATATCATCATAGCCTGGGATAAGAAGAATGATTTCCGTATCCTTGTCAAGCCGTGCAGCGGCGTGATGAAGCCAATAAGGATCCAGAAATAAGGGGTTGCTGCCCTGGCTTAAGGAAAGAATAAGCCGAAGATTTTTTACCCGGGGAAACCCTGCCAGCACATCCAGTATGTTAAGAGCAGACAATAGAATACGATTTCTCCCAAAAATAAGCTTGTCCTCCGGGGAAAAACCCAGGGAGGACATTTCTGCATTCCGGGAAGCTTCTGCTGCTGGTGATAAGATGTCCTTGCGCTTTTCCAGCTTTTCCATGCGCTTTTGCTCCAGGGAGAAGCCCTGAGCCTCCAAAAGCAGCAGACGAAGCTGCTCCTTATAGGATTTGTCCGTTGAATAGGGAAGTCCCGATTTCTCCATAAAGGCAACGATTTTTTCTTTTTGAAAGGAATTAATCGTATTCTGTGCCAGGTATTCTGTGATTTTTTCAATATAGGCGGAATGATAAGCAGGGATGCGTTTACCGCTTACCCAGCGGTTAACAAGGGAGGAATCCACATTAATGGTTTTGGACAGACGACTTACGCTTACATCCAAAGCGGAAAGCAAGTATTTTAGGCAGCTGTCAAATTTAATACAAATCATTTGCAATCACTCCGTTTTTACACAAATTGAATAGGGTTAAACAACCGGACTTCAATACTTAAGCGGAACGCTGCGGTACGTTTTGCAGGCAAGCGCATTCTAAAGCCGCCTGCAAAGCCGTTGCAGAAAGAATAGGAGCCAATTTTGCCTTGGCTGGTTAATTCCATGTACCTATCATATCAGCATGTTCCGTAAAAATAAGGAAAATGTCAAGGCCGGGGCTATGACATTTGTACTGGACACACGAATTCACAGGTAAAAGAGGGTAATATTACGACAGGAAATTACAAAATTTGCGCTTTTTCATCGCAAATAAAGAGAAAGAGGGATGGTGTTATCTTGAAGCGGACTTTTGGCATCAGAACAAGGTTGGTACTTATTTTTGGAGGCCTCATACTCCTTTTTGGTCTGAGCATCGGCTTGACAGCCTATTTGGAAGCGCGCAGCAGTATGATGGATATGCTGGATGAAAGCCTTACACAGCTTGCCTCAGAATCGGCAAAGGTTGTTCATTCCCGGCTGGACAGCAGGCTTGAGGTGCTGGAAGCTTTGGCAAATAGCGGTACTTTAAAGGACGATTGGCAAACAGTTTCAGCCCGGCTCGACAGAGAAATTGCACGAGGCGGATTTTTATTACTTGGAATCGGTGATTTAAACGGAAATGTTAAATTCACCAACGGCTCCACTTCAAACCTGTCAGACAGGGAATATTACCAGAAGGCGCTTTCAGGTGTGAGCAGCGTATCGGACCCGGTGGTGAGCAAGCTTGATGGCACACTGGTTCTTTCCTTTGCCGTACCCATTATAGAGAACGGGAACATATCAGGCGTACTGATGGGTACAAGGGATGGAAACGAGCTGAGTGTACTGACTAAGGATATAAAATACGGTACGAGCGGCGCAGCATTTATGGTGAGCGATAAAGGCATTACCATTGCCCATGCCGACAGCAATATGGTAATGAATATGTACAACGCTGTTGAAGAAGCAAAAAAGGATCCGAGCATGAGGGAAGCGGCTGCAATTACAGAGCGTATGGCCAGAGGTGAATCTGGCGCGGCAGAATACACTTTTAATGCTGTGAAAAAGTACCAGGGCTATGCGCCCGTTCCCGATACAAACTGGTCCATCGGAATTACGGCGCCTGTTTCCGAAGTCATGGATGAAATTAACGCCATGACATTTATCATTGTTGTTATTTCCGCGGCAGCCTTTATTTTAAGCCTGGCGATAACCGTATGGCTGGCCGGAAGTATTGCCAATCCCATAACACGTGTTTCAAGGGAGCTTGAGGTTATGGCCGGCGGAGATTTTACGGCTGTTGTTCCGGAGGCTTTGTTAAAACGGCGGGATGAAACGGGAAAACTGGCCGGCAGTCTTAAAATCATGCAGGAGGAAGTGGGGGCCATTGTTACCGATGTTACCGATGAGTCCAAAAGAGTAGGCCTCATGCTGGTAAAAATTGATGAGGGAATGAAGCGGCTCAATAAAAGCATCATGGACATTTCCGCCACCACGGAGGAATTGTCTGCCGGAACAGAAGAAACGGCAGCATCGGCAGAGGAAATGAACAGCACCTCGGAAGAAATTGAAAGCGCCATGGAAACCATCGCCCGGAAAGCAACCGACGGTGCGGACACGGCCGGAAAGTCCAGCGAGGCTGCCGAAGAAATGAAGTCCAGGGCATTGAAAAACAGGGAGGATGCCGTAGCCGTTTATAGGAAAACAAAGGAAGGCCTGGAAACGGCTATTGCCCAGTCACAGGCTGTGGATAAAATCAATGCCTTGTCCGAGGCTATTTTGGGAATTACCTCCCAGACCAACCTGCTTGCTCTTAACGCAGCTATAGAGGCTGCCCGTGCCGGTGAGGCAGGCCGGGGCTTCGCTGTTGTGGCCGATGAGATAAGAAAGCTTGCGGAGGACTCAAAGGTTGCGGTGGTTCAGATTAAGGAAGTTACCGATGTTATTGTGGATGCCGTAAAAAACCTTGCGGGCAACGCCAACAGCATGCTGGGCTTCTTTGACGGGAAGGTTCTGAAGGATTACAGCTTTCTTGTGGAATCCGGAGAGTTCTTCAGTGCCACCTCTAAAGAGGTGGGGGAGATGGTAATGGACTTCAGCGCCACCTCACAGCAGGTGCTGGCTTCCATTCAGAGCATGGTGAGGGTCATTGATGAAATTACCAAGGCCTCCAATGAAGAAGCCAAGGGTGCCAATGACATCGCCCAGGAGGCAGGCTCCATTGCCGACCTGTCGGAAGGGGTAATCACCCTGTCCAGGCAAGCTGGGGAAAAGGCGGATATCCTTATTAAAACCGTATCCCGGTTTAAGGTCAGGGAGCGAGAGTAATAAAACCATAAAAGCAGGTGTAACGGGCTGAAAGCAAAATAAGGATAAGCTTAAGGGATACAGCTTTACGGCGGTATCCCTTTTTAAAGAGCTTGAGAGAGTATATAAATAAACTGTTCAAGGCTCTATGCCGCAAAGCTGTTCACTAACCGCCCATAGCCTTTTTGCCAGGGCCTCATCGGCAGACTTCCGTGAAGCCCTGGCTTTTTTGCAATTAACAAAATAGGCACCGCTTACTTTGGCGCAATCGTCGCTTGTGGCTACATAAACCGCTGTGGCCGCTCCCTGCTCCGCTGTTTTTACAAAGGGAGAAAACAGCCTGCCTGCTGCCTTGCGCATAAAACCAAGCCCTGTTTTACCTTCTTTTCTCTTAGCACCGATGTTTGTAACTACCGCACCGGGGTGTACACAGTTTACCGTAATGTCCTTATCCTTAAGCCTTCGGGCAAGCTCCATTGTAAACAGCATATTGCAAAGCTTGGCTCTGCTATAGGCCTTTGTAACGGAGTAGCGCTTTTTCATCCCAAGATCGTCAAAATCAATTTTTCCCGCTTTATGAGCTACCGAACTCATCACCACAATCCGCGCGTTTTTGCTCATAAAATCCAGCAGCAAACGGGTCAGCAGGAAATGTCCGATATGGCAAACACCGAAGTGTTCTTCCAATCCATCCTTTGTTTCTCTTCTGTCCATATTGAGAACACCTGCATTATTAACCAGAATATCAATGGAGGGATAGTTTTTTTTAAACTGGGTGCAAAAGCTGCGGATATGGGCCATATCTCCTAAATCACACAGCATTATAGCCGCATTTCGGCCTCCGCCTTTCTCTTTTATGTACTTCAGCGCTGCCTCGCCCCGATGCAGGTTCCGGCATAGCATAACCACGAAAATATCCCTTTTTGCAAGCGCAAGGGCGATTTCCAGCCCCATGCCATTGCTAGCTCCGGTTACCAGTGCGGTTTTCCGATCTGCCATGGGTTCATTCCTCCTTAGGGTGCCCACCGAGCATCAAGCCTGTTGAGAGTTCTTTATATTCCGCAGTACGGAAATCCCGTTCATAAGAAGATAGACTGCAACCGTGACGGATCCCAGTGCATCAATATATTTTGTGACGGGGTGTGTGGGGGCGATGACAACGGCAGCCAATGCCGCGGTTACGCAAAAGTCCACAACGGCTTTAGCCCGGTAGAGCCGCTGCTGAGCGGCCAGAACCGAGCTGTATTGCTCCTTTGTAAGCCTTTTGTAACGCAGCCAGAACAGGGTGTTGACTGTGAGTCCAAGGAGGGCGATAACCAGCCCCATCACGGATTTTCCGCTTGCGGAATTGGAAAGCAGGCGCATGACGCCCACCACAAGAAGGGCAGCACCGGAGCAGAGCATGGCCCATGCCACCGTCATGTTTGCAATGCGTTCCAAACGGATACGATAGTCATCTTCGGACGTTGGCCTTCGCTGCAGCTTATGAAAAACCAGCCAGGAAACAAATGAAGCCACCAGCTCTGCGCTGCGCCTTAAAAAGTCCGCAATTTGGGTGGCTGAACGGCTGGATATAGCCGCTATTATTGTAATAAAGGGTCCGGGTAAGCTGAACAATAGGGCTGTAAGTAAAGTGCGCTCGCTTTTGGCCCCATGATTTTTATTGGGCTTTTCCATTAAAATCCTCCGATCCGTGAAGCCAGAAATACAAGCAGAAAGAGAGGTGCAGCTGTGGCTAAGGGTACGGTAAGGGTGTCCATACATGCACCGGATACAAGCTCAACATAGCTTGCTATGGGTGCGGCTATCAACGCTGCAAGCAGGCACCAGTACCAAGGCAGAGCTGTGCTGATAAGTAAAGTCATCAAAATAGCCAAAGCCGAAACAATGCACATGGACAGTGAACCTTCCACCGTCTTTTTCTTATCGGCAAAGCGGAGCTTAAAGTGGCGCTTGCCCAGGTGCTTGCCGACAAGAGCTGCCGCCGCATCCCCAAGTCCCCACGCCATAATGGCGGCTATGATAATGTATTTCCAGGAGGGGCCCAGAAGCCCCCAGAACACAAAAATCAATACAGCCATCATAAAAAAGACAATCATGAGGCTGAATTTGATTTCGCCGCTTCTGCGCTGAATAAGTAATTCCATAACCTTGGGGAACCTCTCCAGCCAATGGATTATGGGATAGATGACAATTGCGAAAAGAATGGCGCATAGAGCAGCTGAATACCATGTATCAAATGCGTACAGGAGTACAAAAACAGATAGGACGCAGACCATATGGAGCATTTTTCTGAATAATTCCTTTGGAAGGTTAAGATATGTACGCATTAAAATTAATAGCGTGGCACCAATGATATAATACAAAGTGAACCAGCCAAAGCCGGACAGTGCTT